>NZ_VITO01000028.1:0-83079 GCF_007828025.1 Nitrospirillum bahiense | reverse complement strand
CAACGATGACGGGACACTCGAAATCGAACTCTCATACGACAACGACGACGAGGTCACTCTCAAAGCCCGAAGAAGCTGACTTCTTCAACACCCTGTTAGAGGCCGATGGTGGTTTCCATCTGCCGGGCACCGGCCGCCAGGGGCGTCGCGGCCAGGGGTGTTTCGACGGGCAGGGCCTCCCCCGGAGAGCGGTCAGGGGCGCCCGCCGCCTCGTCCTCATACGCGCGCAACAGGGTGCTGCCCCAATAAACGGCCATGAGAATGGCGTAGAGGGTGATCATGGCGGCCACGGCGCCGAAGGTGGCGAACAGCATCGTGTGCAGAAAGACCGGGGCGCTGGCGGGCACGCCCAGGCCGCCGAAGAAGAAGGCGCCCATGACGGCGCCGATGGCGCCCAGCAAGGCCTCCACCGTGAAAAATCCCGGTCGGCCATTGACGATCCTGCCGCAGACCAGGCCCGAGACGACGCCCAGGCCGACGCAGAATAACAGCTGCATGACGATGTCCCTTCATCTCATCGACGCCCGGGGCGTTCGTGTCCCGGCATCACCCCCGGGACCCGTCCGTCCCACGGTCGTCTGTCCTGTGACGGAACGGGCACGGGGTGGCGGGAATCGGGGCGCTGGGCCTGCCCTCTGGGCTGGGCCGTCGTTTGTGCAATCTAAATCGGGCCCCGCCGCCTTTGTTCCCCACCAATGGTCCGACCGCCGTTCGCGGGAACACGCCTCGGCTAAAGCTTCGCTACGGTGACCAAAGTCCTAGACTGATCCGGAACAGGTCCGGATGGCCTACGCCGGAACAAATGACTGCCGGCGTGGTTGGGTTCGTCAGCGATTTGACAACCGAACCCTGTTCAGGAGGCCCCTCATGATCGGAACCGTCTTATTGGTTATTTTGATCCTGTTGTTGATCGGCGCCCTGCCCAGCTGGCCCTACAGCAGCGGTTGGGGGTACGGCCCCAGCGGACTGCTGGGCCTGGTGCTGATCGTCGTGCTGGTCCTGGTCCTGACGGGCAGAGCCTGACGCCCGACCTTCGCACCCCTGTCCCACGCCAAACGACGGAGGGCAAGATGACGAGCCAGGACCTGGGTCGCCTTCTCGGCGACGTTTCCAGCCATTTCGAGCGGCCGCACGACATCGTCGTGTCGGACCAGTACACCCGCGACCAGAAGATTCAGTTGCTGCAGCATTGGGAACATGACCTGCAGCTGCTGATGGTCGCGTCGGAGGAAAGCATGACCGGCGCCACCCCCGGGCAAACCGCCGAACAGATGAAGGCGGTTTGCGACGCGCTGTCGGCCCTGGGCGGGCTTGAGCGTCCGTCCGGCCCGGGGAAGGTGGGGTAGAGCCAGCCAGGTAGAGGTACCCCGCCTCGGGCAGAACGGTGGGAACAAATCACCGCCGGCGCGGGTTTCACACCATCACTTCAATCCCGGAGACGATAAGGAGATCAGTCCCATGGCTAGCATGAGCATCGACGACGTGACCGGTAAGGCCTCGGACATCGCGGCGGATACCGCCGCCGCCGCGAGCCGGGCTGGCCGCACCGCCTATGACGCCCTGCGCGAAGGCGCCTACGCCGCGGCCGACTTGGCCAAGGCCAAGGGCGACGTCGCGGTGCAGGAAGTGAGCACCCGCGTGGCGGCGCGGCCCCTGACCGCCATCGCGCTGGCTGGTGCCGCGGGCTTCATCCTCGCCCGGCTGTGCAGCCGCTGACGCAGGCGTTTTCGGGAACGGCCCTGGTGTTCCGGGGCCGTTCCCGTCTGCCTTCCTTGCAATCCCCAAGGTGAGTCCTAACCTTAAGGGGCGTTGCGCGTTTCGACACGATTACGCGTAGTCCGTGCAATACGGGGCATGGCCGGCATGGTTCAGTCATCCGCAACGGCGACGGCGCGGGGCTGATTGCCGGCCTTTCCAATCGGGGCCTTTCTACCAGGGGGACATCGCCTGTGCCTTTCGCCGTTCCGGTACCCGCCCATCCGGTACCCCCCCATCCGGTACCGGCTGACGCCGCATCGCCGGTGCAGTCCCCTTTGTCGCTGCCGGGGCGTCACCGGCCGGCCGATGCCCAGGCGCGCTATCGCGCCGTCCGCCAGGAAACGCTGGCCCGAACCCGGGGCCTGACCGCCGAGGACCAGACGCTGCAGTCCATGCCGGACGCAAGCCCGACCAAATGGCATCTGGCCCATACCACCTGGTTTTTCGAAACTTTCCTGCTGACGGCCCTGGTGCCGGGCTACCAGCCCTTCGATCCCAGTTTCCGCTACCTCTTCAACTCCTATTACGAAGGCGTGGGCGAGCGTTGGCCGCGCCCCGCGCGCGGGCTGCTGTCCCGTCCCACGGTGGCGCAGGTGCTGGACTACCGAGCCCATGTCGATGGCGCCATGGACGCCTGGTTGGCGGGGGGCGTCGATGCCCGCGCCGCCGCCCTGCTGGAACTGGGCCTGCAGCATGAGCAGCAGCACCAGGAACTGATCATCACCGACATCAAGCACGCCCTGCTGCTGCACCCTTTCCCGGCGGGCGTCTTCCCGCCGCCGGCGACGCCGGCGCTGACGGCGGGGGATGTGGTCTGGCGCGGCGTGCCCGCCGGCCTCTACGCCATAGGCGCCACGGGGCAGGAGGATTTCATCTTCGACAACGAAGGCCCCCGCCACAAGGTTTGGCTGGAGGCGTTCGAGATCGCGGACCGCGTGGTCACCAATGCCGAGTATCTGGACTTCATGGCCGATGGCGGCTATCGCCGTCCGGACCTGTGGCTGTCGGATGGCTGGGCCACCGTGCAGGCCCAGGGCTGGCAGGCGCCCCTGTACTGGCAGCGGGGGGATGAGGGCGAGTGGCAGGTGAAGACCCTGTCCGGGGTTCGCGCCATCGATCCCAATGAACCCGTTTGCCATGTCAGCCAGTATGAGGCGGACGCCTACGCCAAGTGGGCCGAGGCGCGCTGGCCTGGCGCCCGCCTGCCGACGGAGGCGGAGTGGGAGATCGCGGCGGGCGAACCGGGCCAGCGGCCGGGGGACGACGGCAGCTTCCACGCCCATACCGCGACCGGCTTCTACGGTGACGTCTGGGAATGGACGGCCAGCGCCTATACCGGCTACCCCGGTTACCGCCCGCCCGATGGCGCCATCGGCGAGTACAACGGCAAGTTCATGAGCGGCCAGATGGTGCTGCGCGGCGGGTCGCGCGCCACCCCGGCCGGCCATGTGCGCAAGACCTACCGCAACTTCTTCCCGCCGGCCGCGCGCTGGCAATTCTCCGGCATTCGACTTGCGAGGACGACGCCATGACCGTGACGGACGTGATCGACCGGGTGAGCTTCATGGATTTCGAGCCGGCCACGGCCAGCTTCCGCGATGATGTGCTGGCGGGCCTGTCCCACCCCATCCGCCGCATTCCCTGCAAATATCTGTACGACGCCGCGGGGGCCGCCCTGTTCGAGCGCATCTGCGAACTGTCGGAGTATTATCCCACGCGCACCGAACTGGCCATGCTGCAGCGCCTGGGGCCGGAGATCGCGGCGCTGGCGGGGCCGGAGGCGCAGGTGGTGGAGTTCGGCACCGGCGACGGCCGCAAGAGCCGCCTGCTGTTGAACGCGCTGGACCGCCCCGCCTCCTACGTGTCCATCGACATCTCCCGCGACCAGCTGATCCGTGAGGCGGCGGCCCTGGCCCTGGATATGCCGCAGATCGAGGTGGTGGCCGTCTGCGGCGACTATACCCAGCAGACCCTGTCGCTGCCCACCGTGGGCCGGCGCCGCGTGGGCTTCTTCCCCGGGTCGACCATCGGCAACCTGACGCCGGTGGCGGCCACGGCCTTCCTGGCCCGGTGCGCCAACATGCTGCCGGGTGGGGCCATGCTGGTGGGCGTGGACATCCCCAAGGACATCGCGGTCGTGGAAGCCGCCTACAACGACAGCGCAGGCGTCACTGCCGCCTTCTCCCTCAACCTGCTGGCCCGCATCAACCGCGAGCTGGGCGGCACCTTCGACCTGTCCGGCTTCCGCCACTACGCCTACTTCAACGAAGACCAGTCGAAGATCGAGATCTTCCTCATCAGCCAGCGCGAGCAGCGCGCCGCCGTGGCCGGCCGCTTCTTCCACTTCCGCGCCGGCGAACGCATCCACATCGAGGACTCATACAAGCTGGCGCCCGCCACCTTCCAGAACATGGCCCGCGCCGCGGGGTTCGAGCCTACGCAGGTGTGGGTCGATCCGGACGGCCTGTTCAGCCTGCACTGGCTGCTGGCGCCATTGTAAGTGCCAAGGGAACCGGTGGACAAAAGCGCGCCCGCCAAGGAAGCTCCGGTCCGGGAGTGAACGGCCTGGAAGGATGGGCGATGGCATTGGCTGATACCGGTTCCCGATTTCGCGGGGCGGCCGCGTGGTAGGCGGCGATCTTTGGCTGGTCCTGGCGGCGGGCGGCTGCATCGCCCTGGCCGTGGTCCTGATCATCCGGCTGAAGCTGCATCCCTTCCTGGCGCTGCTGTGCGCGGCGTTGGCCCTGGCGGTGGCGCGGGGCATGGCTGCGGATCGGGCCTTGGCCGCCCTTCAGAAGGGCTTCGGCGACATCATGGGCGGGGCGGGTCTGGTGGTGGCCCTGGGCCTGACCCTGGGCGCCATGCTCAAGGTCTCCGGTGCCGCCGCCGCCCTGGCCAACGCCACGGTGGGGGCGGTGGGGCCGCGCTGGCGGCCGTGGGGCTGCCTGCTGGCTTCCTTGGTCCTGGGCTTGCCCCTGTTCTTCGAAACCGGCGTCGTCCTGCTGTTGCCCATCATCGCGGCCCTGCCGCTTGCCGGCGACCGGGGCGGGGGCGACCGGGGCGGGCGGCAGCGCCTGCTGCTGATGCTGCCGGCGCTGGCCGGGCTGTCGGTTTTGCACGCCCTGGTGCCGCCGCATCCCGGGCCCATCATCGCGGTGGACCAGCTGGGCGCCGGCGTGGGGCCGACCCTGGTGCTGGGCGTGCTGCTGGGCCTGCCCATTGCCGTGCTGGCCGGGCCGGTGTTCGCCGGCTTGATCACGCCCCATGTCGCCGGCGGGGATGGTGCCCGGGTCGAGATGCCGGACAGGCCGCTGCCCTCACCCTGGACGGCGCTGGCCGTCATCCTGCTGCCGGTGGTGCTGATCGCGGCCAAGGCCGTGCCGGCGCTGAGCCATGGGCCCGTGCTGTCCCTGCTGGGTGCCCCGCCGGTGGCCCTGCTGCTGGCCAACCTGGTGGCCTTGGCCGCCTTCTTCAGCCCCGGAACGTGGGGTGGGGGAAAGCCGGTCGATTGGGACGCGCTGTGGCACGAGGCCATGGCGCCGGCGGCCAGCATCCTGCTCAGCATCGCCGGCGGCGGCGCCTTCAAGCAGGTGCTGGTGGAGGCCGGGCTGGCCGACACGCTGGCGCGCTTCGCCGAACAGGGCGCGGTGTCACCCATCCTGCTGGCCTGGGGCATCGCCGTGATGATCCGCCTGGCCACGGGCTCCGCCACCGTCGCCACCATCACCGCGTCCGGCGCGCTGACCTCAGTCGCGGCCACCTCCGGCGTGGCGCCGGAATGGCTGGTGCTGGCCGTGGGCGCCGGGTCGCTGTTCTTCTCCCACGTCAACGACCCGGGCTTCTGGCTGGTGAAGAACTACCTGGGCCTCAGCACCGCCGACACGCTGAAGACCTGGTCGGTGATGGAAACCATCGTCTCCGTCACCGGCCTGATCCTGGTGCTGGCCGCCAGCCACTTGTTCTGAACCGCAGGTACAAACTTGTCCTGTCTGCGGTAGCCCGTGACTGCGGGCGCCGGAGCGAGCACCGCAGGGCGGAGCGAGGAAGCCAAGGCCGCGGATGCGGCCGCCCGGCGCCTGAGGGAAAACGTTACGCCGCCAAACCATACCGCTTGAGCAGCGCGTCGTTTTCCGGCTCGCGCCCCCGGAAGGCGATATAGCTGTCCAGTGCAGGGCGGGAGGAACCCACGGCCAGCACCTGGGCGCGGAAGGCCTCGCCAGCCGCCGCCCTGTCGCCCTCCAGGAACTTGCCGAAGCCGTCCAGCGACAGCCGCTCGGCCCACAGATAGCTGTAGTAGCCGGCGGCGTACCCACCGGCGAAGATGTGGGTGAAGGCGTGGGCGAAGCGGTGCCATTCCGGCGGGGTCAGCACCGCCACCTCCGCCCGCACCCGCTCCAGCAGTGCCTGGATACCGGCGGCGTCGGTGATGCCGGCGTCCAGGTGCATCTGCAGGTCGAACAGGGCGAACTCCACCTGGCGCAGCAGCGCCAGCGCCGCCTGGAAGCGCTGGGCGCCCAGCATGGCGTCGAACAGGGCGTCGGGCAGGGGCTCGCCGGTATCGACATGGCCGGACATGGAGCGCAGCACCTGACGGTCCCAGGCGAAGTTCTCCAGCAGCTGGCTGGGCAGCTCCACCGCGTCCCACTCGAATCCGGTGACGCCGCTGATGGAGGGGTAGTCGACCTCGCTCAGCACATGATGCAGGCAGTGCCCCATCTCATGCAGCAGGGTCAGCACGTCGCCATGGCTCAGCAGGCTGGGCTTGCCTCCTGCCGGCGGGGCGAAGTTGCAGTTGAGGTAGGCGACGGGCAGCTGGGTCCCGTCCTGGCGCTTCAGCCGGGCGCGGCAGACCGCCATCCAGGCGCCACCCTTCTTGCCGGTGCGGGCGAACAGGTCCATGTACAGCCCGGCGAAGGGCACGCCGTCGCGCGACAAGGTGTAATAGCGTACGTCCTTGTGCCAGACGCGGGTGCCTTCCTCCTCCGTCAGGGTGATGCCGAAGACGTCGCGCAGCAGGGCCAGCAGGCCGTCCAGCACGCGGGGCAGGGGGAAGTAGGCCTTGATCTTCTGATCATCGATGCTGTGCAGCGCCTGGCGTAGCTTCTCCGCGACATAGCCGTTGTCCCAGGGCTCCAGCGCGTCGATGCCCAGCGTGTCGCGGGCGAAGGCCTCCAGCTGCGCCTTGTCGGCCAGCGCCGGCTGGCGGGCGCGGCGGGCCAGGTCGCGCAGGAAGTCCACGACCTCGGCACCCGACCGCGCCATCTTGGTGGCCAGCGACAGGTCCACCGGGTCCGTGAAGCCCAGGAGTGCCGCCGCCTCGCGCCGCAGGGCCAGGATGGCGCCCATGCGCTCGCTGTTGTCCAAGGTCTCCGGCTTTAGGCCCTGGTCCGACGCGCGCGTGCCGTAAGCGCGGTAGACGCGGGCGCGCAGGTCGCGGTTATCGGCATAGGTCAGGATGGCGCGCACCGAGGGCTGGTGCAGGGTGACGGCCCAGCCATCGAGGTTGCGCGCCGCCGCCAGGCTGGCCAGCATGGCCTTGTCGGCCTCGGGCACTCCCGCCAGCAGGGCCTCGTCGGTGACGTGCTCCACCCAGGCCTCGGTCGCGTCCAGCACGGCGCTGCTGTAGGCGGTCTGCAGGCGGCCCAGCTCCACCTGCAGGGCGGCGAAACGCTCGCGCTCGGCCGGGGGCAGGGCCACGCCGCCCAGCTTGAAGTTGCGCAGGCTGAGGTCCACCAGGCGCCGCTCCGTCGGGCCCAGGGCCGACGGGTCCACGGCGGCGTAGGCAGCGTAAAGGTCCGGGTTCTGCGCGACGGCGGAGGAATAACCGATCAGCCGCTCCAGTGCTGCGGCATGGGCGGCGCGCAGCTCCGGCGTGTCGGCCACGCTGTGCAGGTGGCTGACCGTGGCCCACAGGTCGGACAGCTCGGCCTCCGCCTGTTCCATAACGCGGCAGACGGCGTCGAAGCCCCGGTCGCCTCCCTTGATGACGGCCTGGACCACGGCGTCGTGCCGGGCGATGGCGGCCTCCAGCGCCGGGGCCACATGCTCCGGCTTCACCGCGTCGAAGGCGGGCAGGCCGGTGGGGGCCAGCAGGGGATTCACAGCGGTGCCGGCGCCAGTGGTGATGTCGGTGTCGGTGGGCGTGGTGCTCATGGGTGCGCTCAAGTCCTTGGTCTGGGCATGCCGGTTTCAGGTCCACCGTCCCATATGGGATGCCCATCGCGCAATTATGAGAGGGCGGGCTGGCACGGCGGTCCGTGGGGACGTGCCGCGTCCCGCAATGGAAATCTATGCGGATGAGCCCGCGCACGGACGGATGCCGCCGCCTATGATTCCCGGTGATCCCGGGAGGCCGCTCTCACGTCCGGCCCCCTGTTTTCCCGCATGGGGTACCCATGACGCGTCAGTCGACAGGGGGGCGGCCACGCGCCACGGTTTCCCCTTCATCAGGGAATGGTGGAAAACGGTTTGAGAAACCGGCACTTTCCCGGTTAACCAACATGGGACAGGAGACGTCCCGGAAAAGGCAGCGCGTGGTGGGTTCCGGCCTGGAGACGGAAATGACGGATCAGCGAGGGTGCGCCGCGCGGATGGCGGCGGGCTGGGCCGGCCTATGACGGGCGGGTCCACGCATCGCGTCCTGCTGGTGGAGGATTCGCCGACGCAGGCCCTGCAATTGCAGATGATGCTGGAGCGCCAGGGATGGTCCGTCACCGTTTGTGGCGACGCCGAAAGCGCGCTTGAGCAATTGGGCCGGGAAATGCCCGACCTGGCCATCGTCGATTACCACCTGCCCCGCATGAACGGGGACGAGTTCGTGCGCCGCGTGCGCATGGACATGCGCACGCGCGGCCTGTCGGTTCTGATGCTGACCGACAGCCACGCCGCCGACCGGGAACGCCAGGGCTATGACAGCGGCGCCGACGCCTATGTGCCCAAGTCGGTCGACACCGACATCCTGCTGAGCCGGGTGGGCGCCCTGCTGCGCAAGACCACGGCGGCAGCGGCCCAGGCGCCGGTGGACATCCGCAAGAGCCGCCTGCTGGTGGTGGACGACAGCCCCACCTACCTCTTCTTCATCACCGCCCAGTTGCAGGAGGACGGGCACGAGGTGATCGGTGTTTCCAGCGGACGCGAGGCGCTGGCCCGCATGGTGGAGGAGAAGTTCGACTGCGTGGTGGTCGACCTGGTCATGCCGGAGATGAGCGGCACGGAGCTGTGCCAGCACCTGGACCGGATGCGCCGCCAGCATGACCGCCTGTTCCAGATCATCATCCTGACCTCCCGCGACAACAAGGAGGACATGATGCGCGGCCTGGAGGCGGGGGCCGATGATTTCGTGGGCAAGGCCGGCGAGAGCGAAATCCTGAAGGCCCGTATCCGCGCCCTGCTGCGCCGCAAGTTCCTGCATGAGGAGAACCTGCGCATCAGCGGCGAATTCCGTGACAAGGAACTGGAACTGGAGCGCACGCGCGACGAACGGCGCATCGCCCAGGAACGTGCCGCCATGACGGAGGCGCTGGAGCGGTCGCACGCCGAGCTGGCGGAGGCCTACCAGGAGCTGCAGGGCACGCAGGCGCAACTGGTGCAGGCGGCCAAGATGGCCTCGCTGGGCGCGTTGGTGGCCGGCATCGCGCACGAACTGAACAACCCGCTGGCCTTCGTCGGCAACCACCTGGGCACCGTGCTGCGCTGCCTGGAGACCATCACGCCGGAGGTGCAAGGCCACCTGTCGGACAAGGGCGCCCGCGACCTGGACAAGATGCGCCAGCGGCTGGACGCCATGCGCCTGGGCATCGACCGGGTGGAAAACCTGGTGGTGAAGCTGCGCACCTTCTCCCGCCTGGACGAGGCGGAGGTGAAGGAGGTGGAGATCGAGGACAGCCTGGAATCGGTGCTGACCCTGCTGCAGCACAAGCTGTCGGATCGAATCACGGTTGAGCGGCGGTATGAGGGACCCAAGCGCATCACCTGCCAGCCGGGGCCGTTGAACCAGGTGCTGATGAACGTGGTGGGCAACGCCATCGACGCCATCGAGGGCACGGGCACCATCACCCTGGTGACGGGCCGGAACGGGGCCATGTTCCGCCTGTCCGTGCGGGATACCGGCCACGGCATCCCCGCCGCCATCCGCGACCGCATCTGCGAGCCGTTCTTCACCACCAAGCCGGTGGGGTCAGGGACTGGCCTTGGCCTTTCCATTTCCTATAGCATCATCCAGCGCCACCGGGGGCGGCTGGAATTCCATAGTGACGAGGGGCGGGGTACAGAGGTGGTGATCGAGATCCCCATGGACGGGGCGTCCGCCGACGCGCCGAGCCCGCCTGGTCCTGCGCAGACGGCGCATGCGATGCCTGGGGAAGCATGATGCCGAGGGAAGCATGATGATCGCCCAGGAGCTGCCCACCGTCATGGTGGTCGACGATGAGCCGGAGGTGTTGACGGCGGTCGCCGACGCGCTGGAGGACGAGTTCCATGTCCTGACCAGCACCTCGCCGCTGAAGGCCAGGGCCATGCTGGAGGGCGACGACATCGCCCCCCTGGTCATCATTTCCGACCAGCGCATGCCGGGCATGGCCGGCCATGAGTTCCTGCGCTGGGCGCGGGAGCTGTCGGACGCCACCCGTGTGCTGATCACCGGCTACACCGACATCGACGCCCTGGGCGCCGCCGTCAACGCCGGCCAGATTTTTGGCTATCTGCCCAAGCCTTGGACGCCCGACCGGCTGCGCCGCCTGATTCGTGAGGCGGCGGAGCATTGCGCCGTGCGCCGCGCCCTGGCGGAGGAGCGGCTGCTGCTGTCGCACCTGATGAACAGCGTGCCGGATCCCATCGCCTTCAAGGACAAGAACCTGCGCTACCTGCGCAGCAACGTGGCCCATGCCAAGGCCCTGGGCGTGGACAACCCCGACGACCTGATCGGCCGCACGGACCAGGAGATCGGGGCCGGGGGAGCGGCGCGGCGCGAGGCGGCGGACCAGGCGGCCCTGGAGGCCGGCATCACGGTCACCGACATCCAGCAGGACGCCCCGGCGTCGGCGGAGGCGCCATCGCGCCGGCGCTGGTACTCGGTCGTGCGTTCCACCTTCAAGGACGGCGAGGGGGCGACCGAGGGCCTCGTCACCATCGCCCGCGACATCACCGCCGCCAAGGAGGCGGAACAGGCCTTGAGCGAGGCGCACGCCACGCTGGAACGCCGCGTGGCGGAGCGGACGGAGGATCTGGCGGCCACGGCCCGCGACCTGCTGGCCGCGCGCAAGGCCGCCGACATGGCCAACGAGGCCAAGTCACGTTATCTGGCCACCGTGGCCCATGAGCTGCGCACGCCGCTGACCGGTGTCATCGGCTTCTCCGAATTGCTGCTGCGTGGCGGCGTCAGCCCGGGCGAGTGGCACCGCCTGCTGACCTTGCAGGCGGAGGCGGGGCGCACCCTGCTGGGCCTGCTGGACGACATCCTGGATCTGTCCAAGATCGAGGCCGGGCGGCTGACCCTGGAAAACCTGCCCCTGGACTTCCGTACCCTGGTGGACGACTGCGTCGCCCTGGTGCGGCCCTCGGCCAGTGGCAAGGGCCTGGCGTTAAACTCCGCGGTGACCAGCGCCCTGCCCGCCAAGATCATGGGCGATCCCACCCGGCTGCGCCAAGTGGTGCTGAACCTGCTGACCAACGCCGTGAAGTTCACCCCGGCCGGGAGCGTCAGCCTGACGGCGGAAGTGTTGCCGCCGCCGGCCGGCCTGGGGGGAGCGCCCTCGCGCCTGCGGGTGTCCGTGGCCGACACGGGCATCGGCATCCCGCCGGAGCGGCTGTCCGGCCTGTTCGAGGAATTCAGCCAGGTGGATGAGACCACGGCCCGCCGTTTCGGCGGCACGGGGTTGGGCCTGGCCATCTGCCGCCGCCTGGTGGAGCACATGGACGGGCGCATCGGGGTGGAGAGCGTGCCGGGTCAGGGCAGCCGCTTCTGGTTTGAACTGCCGCTGGCCGTGCCGGCGGAAGAGGCGGCGGCGCTGCCTCCGCTCACCGGAGGCGAGGCCCAGGCCCCGTCGGGCCGCGCCAGGGGCGGGCGCCGCATCCTGCTGGTGGAGGATGACCGGTCCACCCAGATCCTGGTGTCCACCATCCTGCGCGGCGTGGGGCATGAGGTGGATATCGTGGACAACGGTGCCGCCGCCGTGCAGGCGGTGGACACGGGCACCTACGACCTGGTGTTCATGGACATGCATATGCCGGTCATGGGCGGGCTGGAGGCCACGACCCGGATTCGCGCCCTGCAGCGGACACCCGACCGGCCGCTGCCGCCCCTGGTGGTGCTGACCGCCGGGGTCACGGCGGAGGAGCGGGAACGCTGCCGCGCCGTGGGGCTGGAGGTCTTTCTGAGCAAGCCCGTGGACCTGGAAAAGCTGCTGCTGACCGCCGCCACGGTGGGGTTGCCGGGTGGGGAAGGGGACGCCCATGGTTGAGCGGGGCTTGACCTCGGGCCCCGCCACGGCGGAAGGCGCCAGCGCCTTCCTTCTGCGCTTCGACCTGGACGGCCAGGCCTATGGCCTGCCGCTGGCCATGGTGGAACGGGCGGTGCGGGCCGTGGCGGTGACGCCCCTGCCGGGCGCGCCGGGCCTGGTGCGCGGCGTCATCAACCTGCAGGGCCAGGTGGTGCCGGTCATGGACGTGCGCCGCCGCTTCGGCCTGGACAGCCGCCCCCTGTCGCTGAGCGACCATATGATCGTGGCGCGCGGGCTGCGCCGCACCGTCGTCCTGCTGGTCGACAGCGTGGTGGGCACGGTGGCGGGCGCGCCGGTCGACTGGGTGTCGGCCCAGGGCGTGGTCCCCGGGGCGGATGACGCCATCGTCGGCGTGGTGCGGCTGTCGGATGGCCTGCTGCTGATCCACGATCTGGACCGTTTCCTGTCGGCGGCGGAGGAGGAGCAACTGGCCTGGGCGCTGGCTGCCGGAAACGGCGCCCAAGGGGACGGCGCCCAGGGGAACGGCAGATGAACCGTACCCTACCGGACAACCTGCTGGCCGCTATGTCGGACCGGTTGAGCGCCAGCATCGGGCTGTACTTCCCGGCCGACCGTTGGACCGACATGGAACGCGGCCTGGAGCGGGCGGCGGTGGAGCTGGGCTATCCCAGCACCCTGGCGGCCGTACAGCACTGGTTGACGGCGGGCGGCCCCGACCGGGCGCAGCTGGAGGCCCTGGCCGGCCAGCTGACCGTGGGGGAAACCTATTTCTTCCGCGAACCCAAAAGTTTCGAGGCACTGGGCCGCCAGATCCTGCCCGACCTGATCGCCGAGCGGCGGGCGATGGGATTGCTGTCCCTGCGCATCTGGAGTGCGGCCTGCTGCACGGGGGAGGAGGCGTACAGTCTGGCCATGCTGCTGGACACGCTGCTGCCCGACCGGGCGGACTGGACCGTCACGCTGCTGGCCACCGACGTGAACCCCCGCTTCCTGAGGCGGGCGGCGGAGGGCGTCTACGGCGAATGGTCCTTCCGCGGCGTGGACCCGGCCATGCGGGCCCGCTATTTCACCTCGCTGCCGGGCGGGCGCTACCGCATCAGCCCCGACATCGCCCGCATGGTCACCTTCTCCTACCACAACCTGGTGGACGACCCCTATCCGGCGCTGGAAAGCAACACCAACGCCATGGACGTCATCCTGTGCCGAAACGTGCTGATGTACTTCAACGGCGCGCAGGCGAACCGGGTGGTGCGGCGGTTGGCGCGGTCGCTGGTCGATAACGGCTGGCTGCTGCCCAGTTCCGTCGATGGCGCCCCGCCCATGTTCGCCCCCCTGACCTTCGTGCCCTTCGAGGGCGCCACCGTATACCGCAAGCTGCCGCTGCCGGCGCATGCGGCACCCCCTGCGCCCGTCGCCCAGCATTTCCCCATGCTGCCGTTGTCCCCGGTGCCGGAACCGCCCCTCTTGCCGGTTACGGCCCCGCCCATCGCCGCCGTCAAATCCCCTGGCAAGCCCGCTGTGCCCAGCCTCGACCATTGCCGTTCCCTCTACGACCAGGGGCGCTATGGCGAGGCGGTGGAGCAGCTGGAGGCGCGGCTGGCCTTCGCGCCGGCGGATGACGCCGCCATGCTGCTGCTGGCGCGCAGCTACGCCAACCAGGGCCACTTGGCGGAGGCGGCGCACTGGTGCCAGGGGGTGCTGGACCACAACCGGGTCAGCGCCGAGGCGCACCATCTGCTGGCCATGATCCAGCAGGAACGGGGCGACGCCGCCGCCGCGGCCGCCTCGCTGCAGCGCGCGCTGTTCCTGGCGCCGCAATCCATCGCCACGCACCTGGCCATGGCCAATCTGGCCCGCAGCGAGGGCCGCATGCGGGACGCGCGCAAGCACTACCGCAACATCATGGGCCTGCTGGAAGGCCACCGGCCGGAGGAAATCCTGCCGGATCTGGAAGGCATGACGGTGGGCCGGCTGATGGACGTGGCTGCCCACGCCCATGCGGCGCTGGGCCAGGCCATGGGGGGGGAGTTCTAAGGCATGGCCATGGACCGGGCCGCCGAAGGGCGGAGCGTCGATTGGGAAGACATCCACCGCCGCCTGGCCGGCTGGGCGGCGGCGCTGGAGCGCGGCTGGGTCCCGGATGAGGAGACGACGCGCCGCATCCTGCACCGGCGCGGGCTGGAACTGGCCAGGCCCCCCGTGCTGGAGGATGACGGCGACGTCCTGGAATACATGGAATTCACGGTGGGGCAGGAGCGTTATGGCTTCGAGACGGCGGCGGTGGCGGAGGTGCTGGCCCTCAACGGTCTGACGACCGTGCCCAAGGCGCCATCCTTCATCGCCGGCGTGACCACCGTCCGCGGCCAGGTGCTGCCGCTGGTTCACCTGGGCCGCCTGCTGGATCTGGGCGCGGTTCCGTCTTCGGAGCTGCGCCGCGTTGTCGTCCTTGGCCAGGCGCAGACGCCCGGTCAAGGCGGGGGTTCCCTGGGCCTGCTGGTGACATCGATCGCCGGTGTCTCCCGCATCCCCCGCGCCAGGGTGCAGGCGCCGCCCAGCGTCGTCACCGGGCGCCAGCGCCATTACCTGGTCGGCGTCGTGCCGCCCCATCTCGCCCTGCTGGATGCCCAGCGCCTGCTGGCCGATCCGGATCTCACCGTCGAGGGCAGGTCCACCGCCCGGTCGGGCTGAGCCGCTGCCATCGTCCATCCATCCTCGAAACAGTCCACCGTCCACGCACAGCCCCTCGGGAGCGCCGGTCATGAAGTACTCTGTCGGAATGAAAATCTGGATCTGCTTGTGCAGCGTCCTGTTCATTCTCCTCGTGGTGGCTGCCACCTCATACGGCAACATCCGCCAGCTGACGGAAACCACCACGCTGCGCTCCCATTCCTATGAGGTGCAGGCGCGGCTGCTGAGCCTGCTGACAGCGGTGCAGGATATGGAGACGGGCCAGCGCGGCTATCTCATCACAGGTGAGGACCGTTACCTGGAACCCTACCGGCAGGGCCAGAACACCATGGAGCAGGCGCTGCAGACGGTGGCGACCCTGACCCTGGACAACCCCGTGCAGCAGCAGAACCTGGAACGCCTGCGTGTCCCCCTCAAGGACAAGGCGGCGGAACTGAAGGAAACCATCGACCTGCGCCGCCTGCAGGGATTTGAACCGGCCAGGGCCGTGGTGCTGAGCGACCGGGGCAAGCAGTCGATGGACGACATCCGCCGCATCGTCGCCACCATGCAGGCGGGCGAGGGCGAGCTGCTGCGCGCGCGGGAGGCGGCGGCGGCGGCCAGCGCTGAAAGCACCGTGCTGGTCATCGGCGTCGGCACCCTGGTGGCGGCTGTCTTCGTCGTGGTGGCCGGCCTGTTCCTGGGCCGCAACATCGCGACCCCGCTGCGCACCATCACCACCACGGCGGAGCGCATCGGTGCCGGCGACCTGACGGTGGCGGGCGCGATCGAGGTCAGCGACCGGGCGGACGAGGTGGGCAGCCTGGGCCGCACCTTCCACGCGATGGCCGGCACCCTGCGCCAGCTGATGCGCGACCTGCGCGACGGCACCAACGTGCTGGGCACGGCGTCCAGCCAGATCGTCACCATCACCGCCCAGGTGGCGGCCAGCGCCGCCGAGACGGCGACGGCCCTGGCCCAGACCAGCGCCACGATGGAGGAGGTAAAGAAGACCTCCCAGGTGTCCAGCGAGAAGGCGCTGTACGTCTCGCAGACGGCGCAGAACACGGCCCAGATCTCCCAGAACGGCAAGCAGGCGGTGGAACAGTCCATCGAGGGCATCACCAGGGTGCGCGAGCAGATCATGGCCATCGCCGAGGCGGTCATGCAGCTGAGCGAGCAGAGCCAGGCCATCGGCGAGATCGTGGCCACGGTGAACGACCTGGCCGAGCAGTCCAATCTGTTGGCCGTCAACGCCGCCATCGAGGCGGCGCGGGCCGGCGAGCAGGGCAAGGGCTTCGTCGT
Organism: Nitrospirillum bahiense; assembly: GCF_007828025.1. Classification (NCBI taxonomy): domain Bacteria; kingdom Pseudomonadati; phylum Pseudomonadota; class Alphaproteobacteria; order Rhodospirillales; family Azospirillaceae; genus Nitrospirillum; species Nitrospirillum bahiense. Next base: position 66,892 of record NZ_VITO01000028.1, on the reverse strand, counting down.
GGTGGCGCAAGAGGTGCGCAGCCTGGCCGAACAGTCCAAGCAGGCCACCACCCAGGTGCGCTCCATCCTGGGCGACATCCAGAAAGCGACGGCCACGGCCGTGCTGGCCGCCGAACAGGGCAGCAAGGCGGTGGACGCCGGCGTGAAGCAGTCGGTGGCGGCGGGCGAGGCGATCGACCGCCTGGCCCAGAGCATCGCCGTGGCGACCCAGGCCGCCACCCAGATCGCCGCGTCCAACCAGCAGCAGCAGGTGGGCATCGACCAGGTGGCGCTGGCCATGGAGAACATCAAGCAGGCCAGCATGCAGAACATGAACGCCACCAAGCAGGCCGAGACCGCCGCCCAGAACCTGAACGAGCTGGGGCACAAGCTGAAGACCGTCACCGGCCAGTACCAGGCCTGAGGACCGGCCCATGAGCCAGTCGGACGATCAGCTCCTGAAAAGGCTGCTGGCCATGTTCGAGGTGGAGGCGGAGGAGCACCTCTCCGCCATCGCCGCCGGACTGTTGGCCCTGGAGCAGTCGCCCCCGCGTGAGCGCGCGCAGGAGCTGGTGGAGACCACCTTCCGCGAGGTGCACACCCTGAAGGGCGCCGCGCGTGCGGTGAACCTGGGCGCGGTGGTGGCCGTGTGCCATGCCATGGAAAGCGTTTTCGCCGCGTTGAAGGGGGGCAGGCTGGCGTTGACGCCCGGCGGCATGGATCTGCTGCACCAGGGCTATGCCCGGGTGCGCGGCCTGCTGGACGGCAGCGTGGTGGCGGGCCCCGACCAGGACGCCCTGGTCTCGGCCCTGGAAGCCTATGCCGAGGGGCGGGAACCGGTGGCCAAGGTCGCCGTGCCGCCCCAGCCCGCCGCCCGGACGGAACCGGCGGCCCTGCCCCGGGTGGAAGAGGCGCCGCCGGCCGATACGCCCGCGGACACGCCGCGCGTCGGCAGCCGGCCCACCCTGCGTATCGCCACATCCAAGGTCGACACGCTGCTGCGCCATGCCGAGGAGCTGGTGTCCGCCCGCCTGGCGGCCGGCCGCCAGGTGGCCGACCTGGGCGGGCTGGCGTCGGAGGTGGCGGAGCGCGTGCGCTCGCACGAGCGCGCCCGCCGCCGGCTGGAGGAGGCGGAGGACAGCCCCGCCGCCCGCCTGCTGAAGCAGCAGGGCGACACCCTGCGCTGGCTGTCCGGCCGCATCGCCCAGCTGGCCAATGCCGGCCGCCAGGATCTGCGCATCCTGGGCAAGATGCTGGACAGCCTGCTGGACGAGGCCAAGCAGGTGCTGATGGTGCCTGTGTCCGCCCTGCTGGACCCCATGGCCCCCCTGGTGCGCGACCTTGCCCGGGCCGAGGGGAAGGAGGTGGAGCTGATCATCCGGGGCGGGGACCTGGAGATCGACCGGCGCATCCAGGAAGAGATGAAGGACGCGCTGCTGCATCTGGTGCGCAACGCCATCGCCCACGGCATCGAACCGCCAGAGGTGCGCGAGGCCAAGGGCAAGGCCCCGCGCGGGACGCTGGCCATCACCGTCGCCCAGACGGAGGCGGGGCGGGCGGAAATCGCCATCGCCGACGACGGCGGCGGCTTCGACGTGACGCGCCTGCGCCATGCCGCCGCGGAACAGGGCCTGATGTCGGCGGAGGCTGCGGCGGCCCTGGACGACGACGCGGCCCGCGCGCTGGCCTTCCGATCCGGCCTGTCGACCAGCGGCCTGCTGACCGACGTGTCCGGTCGGGGCTTGGGCCTGCCCATTGTGCAGGAGAAGGTGGAGAGGCTGGGTGGCGGCCTGGCGGTGGAATCCACCGTGGGCCTGGGCACCGTCTTCCGCATCCGCCTGCCAGTGACGCTGGCCAGCTTCCGCGGGGTGCTGGTGGAGGTGGAGGGCGCCTGCTTCATCCTGCCCACCGGCGGGGTGGAACGGGTGGCGCGCGTGGCCCTGGGCGCCATCGCCACGGTGGAGAACCGTGAGACCGTGATGCTGGACGGCCGCACCCTGGGCCTGGTTCGGCTGGCCGACGTGCTGGGCCTGGCGCCTTCCCGCGGCAACCAGGCGCCGCCCAGCCACCACACCGTGGCGGTGCTGAGCCGGGGCGGGCAGGCTACCGCCTTCATCGTCGATCGCGTGCGCGATGAGCAGGAGGTGCTGATGAAAAGCCTGGGCCCGCAGCTGGCCCGGGCGCCCTACGTCACCGGCGCCAGCGTGCTGGCCACGGGCGAGGTGGCGCTGATCCTGAATATCCCCGATCTGCTGGCGGGGGCGGCCCAGGCGCCGGCGACAATGCGGCCGACGGTGGTCGTCTCGCGAAAAAAGTCCATATTGATTGCAGAAGACAGCATTACTGCACGTACGCTGTTCAAGAACCTGCTGGAGGCGGCAGGCTATCAGGTGCGCACCGCGGTGGACGGGGTGGACGCCTGGGCCGCCCTGACCGGTGGGGAGGAGTTCGATCTGCTGGTGTCGGATGTGGAGATGCCGCGCATGGGCGGCTTTGAGCTGACCACCAAGGTGCGCGGCAACCCCAAGCTGGCCGAGCTGCCTGTGGTGCTGATCACCTCGCTGGGCTCACGCGAGGACAAGGAACGGGGAATTGATGCCGGTGCCAACGCCTACCTGGTCAAGGACAGTTTCGACCAGGGCAATCTGCTGCAAATCGTCAGTCATTTGGTCTAAGGAAAGCCTCTAATGATTCGGGTCGTTGTCGCCGAAGACTCACCCACGCTGCGTGAATATCTGGTCTCCATCCTGTCGGGGGAACCCGACATCGAGGTGGTGGCCATCGCTGTCGACGGCCTGCAGGCGGTGGAGGCGGTGGCCCGCCATCGCCCCGACGTGGTGACGATGGACATCCACATGCCGCGCCTGGGCGGCCTGGCCGCCACCCGCCGCATCATGGAAGAGACGCCGTGCCCCATCGTGGTGGTCAGCAGCACCATGAGCGACCATGTGGCGGCGACCTTCCGCGCCCTGGACGCCGGCGCCGTGGCCTTCGTCCACCGCCCGGTGGGCGTGGGCCATCCCCGCCAGGCCATAGAGGCGGCGGAACTGGCGCAGACCGTGCGCCTGATGGCCGAGGTCAAGGTGGTGCGGCGCTGGGCCAACCCGTCCAAGCTGCCGCGCGAACCCGTGGCCCGCCCCATGCCGGAGGCTACCCTGCCAAGCGGCACGCGGCCGGCCGTCGTCGCCATAGGCGCGTCCACCGGCGGCCCCGTGGCCCTGCAGGCCATCCTGGCCGGCCTGCCGGCGGATTTCCCCATCCCGCTGCTGGCGGTGCAGCACATCTCCCCCGGGTTCGTGGGCGGTTTCGCCGACTGGCTGGCCAGCGGGTCCGCCCTGCCGGTGCAGGTGGCCAAGGCGGGTGACGTGCCGCGCCCTGGGCATTTCTACCTGGCGCCCGACAACGCCCATATGGGGCTGAGCATGGACGGGACCATCAAGCTGGATCACAGCGCGCCGGAGAACAGCGCCCGGCCGGCGGTGTCGCACTTTTTCCGCTCCGTCACGCGGGTGCACGGGGCCCGCGCCGTGGGCGTGCTGCTGTCCGGCATGGGCGTGGACGGCGCCATGGAACTGCGCGAGATGCGCGACGCGGGCGCGGTGACCTTCGCGCAGGACAAGGAAAGCAGCATCGTCCATGGCATGCCGGGGGCGGCCATCGCCCTGGGCGGTGCCACCGCCGTGCTGAAGCCGGATGAGATCGCCGCCCGGCTGCTCACGCTGGCGCGGAAGGCGGAGGGACATTAGCCATGCCCCAGGGCAAGGACGCGAAAACCATCCTCGTGGTCGATGATGAGCCCCAGGTGCTGGCGGCCATGGAAGACCTGCTTGAGGATGACTTTCGCGTCCTGCTGCAGACCTCGCCCAAGGCGGCGCTGAAGCTGCTGGAACATGAGTCCGACCTGTCGGCCATCATTTCCGATCAGCGCATGCCGGGCCTGAGCGGCCATGAATTCCTGGGCATCGCCAGTCGCCTGTCGGACGCGCCGCGCATCCTGTTCACCGGCTATTCCGACCTGGACGCCGTGGTGGCGGCGGTGAACAAGGGCCAGATCTTCGGCTACATCACCAAGCCCTGGGACCCCCAGGAACTGCGCCAGGTGGTGGACAAGGCTGTGGAGCATTGTGAGCTGCACCGCGCCCTGCTGGAGGAGCAGCGGTTGCTGCACCACCTGATGGACAGCATGCCGGACGCCATCTTCTTCAAGGACCGGCTCCACCGCTTCCAGCGCGTCAACCGTGCCGCCGCTCGCGACCTGGGCGTGGAAAGCACCGTGGCCTGCCTGGGCAAGCGGGTGGGCGATTTCCTGGACCCGGTCCGGGCCGAGGCCGTCGAGGCGCAGGAACGCATGGTGCTGCAGACGGGCAAGCCGGTGGTGGACCTGGTGGGCCGGCTGGGGGATCGCTGGGTGTCGGCCACCGTGGCGCCGGTGGTGGATGAGCAGGGCCAGGGCACCGGCCTGGTGGGCATCGCCCGCGACGTCACCGACCGCCTGCGGCTGGAGGAGCGCATCGCCCGTCTGACGCGCGCCCAGGCGGTGCTCAGCGGCATCAACGGCCTGATCGTGCGCGTGCACGATCAGCACCAGCTGTTCGCCGATGCCTGCCGCATCGCCACCGGCCAGGGCCAGTTCCACCAGGCGTGGATCGGCCTGGTGGAGGACGGGCGGGTGGTTCCCGTGGCGGCCGACGGGGTGAGCCTGGCGGCGCTGTCGCCGATGCAGGTGGATTTGGCGCCGGGAAGGGCGGGCCACCCGCTGGACGCCATCGTCGCCTCCGCCTTGCGGGATCAGGCGCCGGTGGCGGCGGTGGAGTGTATCGAGGGGATGACCACCCTGGTGCTGCCCCTGGTGGTGGACCGGACCTCCGTGGGCGTCATGGCCCTGTCGGCCATGGAGACCGATCGCTTCGACGCGCAGGAGGTGGCCCTGCTGCGTGAGATGGCGGGCAACATTTCCTTCGCGCTGGACCACCTGCACAAGGCTCTGCGCCTGGATTACCTGGCGCTCTACGACGGGCTGACCGGCCTGGCGAACCGCAGCCTGTTCGCCGATCGCCTGGCGCAGCACGTGGCGCGGGCACAGGCCAAGCGGCGGCTGATGGCCTTGGTCCTGGTCGATGTCGAGCGGTTCCGCAGCATCAACGACAGCCTGGGCCTGGACATCGGGGATGAGGTACTGCGCGAGGTGGCCCGGCGCCTATCCGCCGCGGCCCCCCTCGTCGATACGGTTGGGCGCGTCGGCGCCGACTGCTTCGGCATGCTGGTGCCGGAGGTGAAGAGCGCGGGCGACGTGGCACACCTGGTGCGGGAGAGGATCCTGCCCTGCTTCGATACCCTGATCCAGGCGGGCGGAGAGCAGCTGCGCCTATCCGCGCGCGTGGGCGCGGCCCTGTTCCCGGATGATGCCGAGGATGGGGAATCGCTGTTCGCCCATGCCGAGATCGCGCTCAAGAAGGCCAAGGACACGCGTGAGCGCCTGCTGTTCTACGCCACGGGCATGAACAAGCGCCTGGCCCAGGCCTTGCGCCGCGAAACCCAGCTGCGCACCGCGCTGGAGAACGGCCAATATGTGCTGCATTACCAACCCAAGATCGACCTGCGCGACGGCCGCGTCACCGGCCTTGAGGCGCTGATCCGCTGGAACGAGCCCGGGAATGGCGTCGTGGGCCCGGCCGAGTTCATTCCCCTGGTGGAGGAGCTGGGCCTGATCCACGACATGGGCGACTGGGTCATGAGCCAGGCGGTGACGGACTTCCAATGCTGGCGGGCCCAGGGTCTGAAGCCGCCGCGCATCGCCGTCAACGTTTCCGCCCTGCAGCTGGCGCGCGATGATTTCGTGGACAGGATGGGGGAACGCCTGGATCGGGACGAGGCGGCGCGCGCCTGCCTGGATCTGGAGATCACGGAAAGCGTACTGATGCGCGACATCCAGGCCTGCATCCCCAAGATCGCGGCCCTGCGCGAGATGGGCGTGCAGGTCTATATCGACGATTTCGGCACGGGCTATTCCTCGCTGGCGTATATCGCCCGCCTGCCGCTGACGGCGCTGAAGATCGACCGGGCCTTCGTCTCCAGTATCGACGCCAGCTCGGAAGACACCACCATCGTCTCCACCATCATCCAGCTGGCCCACAGCCTGGGCCTGAAGGTGGTGGCGGAGGGGGTGGAGACGGCGGACCAGGCCAAGCTGTTGCGCCTGCTGCGCTGTGACGAGATGCAGGGCTATCTCATCAGCCGCCCGGTTCCAGCCCTGGAGATCGAGGCCCTGCTGGCGGCCCCGAAGCTTATTTGAGGCGTTTACCGGTGGCCGCGCGGAAGGCGCCGGGGGCCTCGCCCGTCCATTTGCGGAAGGCGCGGTGGAAGGCGCTGGTCTCGGCGAAGCCCAGCCGTGCCGCCAACTCCGGGATGGGTTCCGTTCCCGACGCCAGCGATGCTTCCGCCACACGCCGGCGCAGTTCGTCCTTGATGCTTTGGAAGGGCCGCCCTTCCTGCCGCAGGCTGCGACGCAGGGTGGCGGGGGAACAGCGCAGGCTGCGGGCCACGGCGTCGAAGTCGGGCCAGGCCGTGGGCGGCTGGCGGTCCAGCATCTGGGCCACGCGCCGGGCGTAGCTGTCCGGGTTGCGGTAGCGGACCAGGAAATTCTCCGGCGCACGGTTCAGGAAGGTGACGGCCGTGCGCGCGTCCTGCGCCACCGGCAGGGCCAGCAGGGCCGCGTCGAACCACAGGCGGGCGGCGTCCTGGCCGAAGCGCAAGGTGGAACTGTAGAGCACCCTGTATTCCTCCGCATGCGGCGGGGGTGGATGGGCGAAGTCGGCGGCGGCTATGGGGATGCGCCGGCGCACCAGCCAGCAGGCCAGGCCGTGCAGGTAGGTCATCAGCGTTTCCTGCGCGAACAGGGCCAAAGGGAGTTCCAGCGGCGTGGCGCGGATCTCCAGGCAGGCCAGGCGCCCCTGGCGGCGGACGCCCACCCGGATGCCGTCGAACACGCTGTTATAGCCGCGAGAGGCCAGGTCCAAGGCCCGCCCCAGGTCGCGGCCGCCCAGGGCCAGCAGGCAGATGACGGAGAAGGTGCCGATCTTCATGCGCCGCGTGTCCAGGCCGAAGAATTCGTCATCCATCACCTGGGCCAGCAGGCGCAGCAGCGTGCCGTAGGTCGTCACCGGCACGCGGGCGCCGGCGGGCACGTCCTCTAGCCCGGCCTTGCGCCGCAGGGGGGCGGCGTCCAGGCCCTTCGCGGCGGCGCAGGCCAGCGCCGCCTCCACGAAATAGGGGGCGACGCTGTTCTTGTCCTGGAGGATCCTGTCCACGCGACGACATCCCGACGGATTGATAAAAACGATCACCGGATTTGATCCGGTTGGTCATTTCGGATTGGATCGATCATGTCTACTGTGGCCGCAACTGGCAAGCCGGCCCAAAAGCACCGGCCAAAAGCGAGGAGGAAACGCACCCCATGCTGATCACCGAGGAACAGGCCATGGTGCGCGACATGGCGCGCGCCTTCGCCCGTGAGCGGCTGGCGCCCGGCGCGGCGGAGCGTGACCGCACCAGCGTGTTCCCAGCCGATGAGCTGAAGGCCATGGGTGAACTGGGCCTGATGGGTATGCTGGTGCCCGAGGAATGGGGCGGGGCCGGCACCGACATCCTGTCCTATGTCCTGGCGATCGAGGAGATCGCGGCCGGCGATGGCGCCATCTCCACCATCATGAGCGTGCACAACTCCGTCGGCTGCGCGCCCATCCTGAAATTCGGCACCCCGGCGCAGAAGGAACGCTATCTGCGCGCCATGGCGTCGGGCCAGATGCTGGGCGCCTTCTGCCTGACGGAACCGCAGGCGGGCTCCGACGCGTCAGCGCTCAAGACCCGCGCCGTCCGGGATGGCGACCATTGGGTCATCAACGGCGCCAAGCAGTTCATCACCAACGGCCAAAACGCCGGCGTGGCCCTGGTCTTCGCCGTCACCGACCCGGCCGCCGGCAAGAAGGGCATCTCCGCCTTCCTGGTGCCGACCGACACCCCCGGCTATACCGTGGCCCGGCTGGAGCACAAGCTGGGCCAGCGCTGCAGCGATACCGCGCAGATCGTGTTCGACAATGTTCGGGTGCCGCATGACGCCATGCTGGGTGAGCCCGGCCAGGGCTATCGCATCGCGCTCGCCAACCTGGAGGGCGGGCGCATCGGCATCGCCGCCCAGTCCGTGGGCATGGCCCAGGCGGCGTTCAATGCTGCCCGTGACTATGCGCGCGAGCGCACTAGCATGGGTGTCGCCATCATCGAGCATCAGGCCGTGGCGTTCCGCCTGGCGGACATGGCCACCCGCATCGAGGCGGCGCGCCAACTGGTGCTGCATGCCGCCAGCCTGCGCCAGGTGGGCCAGCCCTGCCTGAAGGAGGCCTCCATGGCCAAGCTGTTCGCGTCCGAGATGGCGGAGCGTGTCTGCTCCGACGCCATCCAGACCTTCGGCGGCTATGGCTATGTCGAGGATTTCCCGGTGGAGCGCATCTATCGCGATGTGCGCGTCTGCCAGATTTACGAGGGCACCAGCGACATCCAGAAGCTGGTGATTTCCCGCAACCTCTGAGGGACTTGAGCGATGAAAGTGTTGGTCGCGGTCAAGCGGGTCGTTGACTACAACGTGAAGGTTCGCGTGAAGGCGGACGGCACGGGTGTGGAGACGGCCAACGTCAAGATGTCGATGAACCCGTTCGACGAGATCGCGGTTGAGGAGGCGGTTCGCCTGAAAGAGGCGGGCAAGGCCACCGAGATCGTGGTGGTGAGCGTGGGGCCGAGCCAGGCGCAGGAGACGCTGCGCACGGCGCTGGCCATGGGCGCGGACCGCGCCATCCTGGTGCAGCACGAGGGCGAGACGCAGTCGTTGGGCGTGGCCAAGGCGCTGAAGGCGCTGGCGGAGAAGGAACAGCCGGGCCTGGTCATCCTGGGCAAGCAGGCCATCGACGACGACGCCAACCAGACCGGCCAGATGCTGGCGGCCCTGCTGGGCTGGGCCCAGGGCACCTTCGCCAGCAAGGTCGTGCCGGCGGAAGGTACCGTTGCCGTGACGCGTGAGATCGACGGCGGTCTGGAAACGGTGGAGCTGAAGCTGCCGGCGGTGGTGACCACCGACCTGCGCCTGAACGAGCCGCGCTACGCCTCGCTGCCCAACATCATGAAGGCCAAGAAGAAACCGCTGGAGACGGTGGACGCCGCCAGCCTGGGCGTGGACCTGACGCCGCGGCTGAAGACGCTGAAGGTGGCGGAGCCGCCGAAGCGGGCCGGGGGCGTGAAGGTTGGCTCCGTCCAGGAGCTGGTGGCCAAGCTGAAGACCGAAGCGCGGGTGATCTGACCATGACGACTCTTGTTATCGCTGAGCCTTCTGCGGAAGGCGTGAAGGTCCCGACGCTGACCACCCTGGGGGCGGCCGCCAAGCTGGGCGGCGACGTGCATGTCCTGGTCATCGGCCAGGGCGTGGGTGCTGTCGCCGACGCGACCGCCCAGGTCGCCGGTGTGGCCAAGGTGCTGGCGGCGGACGCCGCCGAGCTGGCGCACGGCCTGGCGGAGAACGTGGCCCCGCTGGTGGTGGGGCTGGTGAAGGCCGGCGGCTACAGCCATGTGCTGGCCCCCAGCACCACCTTCGGCAAGAACGTGGCGCCGCGCGTCGCGGCCCTGCTGGACGTGGCGCAGATCAGCGACATCACCGGGGTGGAAAGCCCCGACACCTTCACCCGGCCCATCTACGCCGGCAACGCCATCGCCACCGTGCAGTCCAGCGACCCGGTGAAGGTGGCGACGGTGCGCGGCACGGCGTTCGAGGCGGTGGCCGCCACGGGCGGCAGCGCCAGTGTCGAGGCGGCCGCTGGCGCCGCTGACGCCGGCCTGTCCAAGTTCGTGAGCCAGGAAGTGTCGAAGTCCGAGCGTCCGGAGCTGACCAGCGCCCGGGTGATCGTCTCGGGTGGGCGGGGCATGCAGTCGGGCGACAACTTCCCCCTGCTGGAGGCGCTGGCCGACAAGCTGGGGGCCGCCGTGGGCGCCAGCCGCGCGGCGGTGGACGCGGGCTTCGTGCCCAACGACTACCAGGTTGGGCAGACGGGCAAGATCGTGGCGCCGGAACTGTACATCGCCGTGGGCATTTCGGGCGCCATCCAGCACCTGGCCGGCATGAAGGACAGCAAGGTCATCGTTGCCATCAACAAGGATGAAGAGGCGCCGATCTTCCAGATCGCCGACTACGGCCTGGTCGCCGACCTGTTCAAGGCCGTGCCGGAATTGACCGCCGAGGTCTGAGCCTTTTCAAGGAATAACACCGTGAACTGGCCGGGCGCTCGCAAGGGCGTCCGGCCAAATTTTTATTCCGCAGCGTGGTGCAACACCTGCACGGCCGACAGGTCTACGCTCTGATGGGCGCGGGCCAGGTTGTGAGTGGTCTGCAGGTTCAGCCAGAACTGCGCCGTGGTGCCCAGCGCCTTGGCCAGGCGCAGGGCGGTATCGGCCGTCATTTCCGTCTGTTCGCTCGCCACCCGTTCGATCCGTGTGCGGGGCACGCCGCAGGCCTTGGCGATCTTGCCCGCTGTCAGGCCCAGGGGCTCCATGAACTCCTCCCGTAGGACTTCGCCGGGATGGACGGGGCGCATGGCGAGCAGGGCATCGATGGTCACAGGTGCCTCCGTTCAATGATAATCGACGATTTCAACATCATGGGCATCTTGGCCGTCCCAGCGGAAACACACGCGCCATTGATCGTTGATGCGGATGGAATGCTGGCCTTCACGGTCTCCCGACAGCTTTTCCAAGCGATTGCCGGGCGGAACGCGCAGATCGTCCACGGTGGTCGCCGCGTGAAGGATCGCCAATTTCCGCTGCGCCGCGCGCACCAAGTCCGCAGGAAAACCTTTCGTCAACGTGCCCGTGAGCACCGCCTCACTGATCTTGCCCTTGGTGCTTTTAATCATCGCAACCAGTCATTCATTGAGATTATTCACGTATCATGAAACGATACACATAACAAGTGGAACTGTGTCATGTTATGATACGCTATGCCCCGCCGCCCCCAGCAGGGACAGGGTGCGGTCCCGGTTCTCCGCCTTGATCATGAGATGGTCGGTGTTGAAGGTGGAGGTGACGAAAACGCCGATGCCATCCTCCGACAGTGGGCGGATGACGGACAGCAGGATGCCCGCCTGGTCGAAGGCGAAGGGGCCGATGAACTTCAGGCACACCCAGTCGCGGTCGGCCTTCACGTTCTGCGGCACCCGCTCCTCGCGGCAGATCAGCGTCAGTTCCTCGTCGTCCCGGGCCAGGGCGGTGAAGCCGTCGCCCCCCCACCAGCTGGGGACAGGGGTGTCGGGCGGGAACTGGACGATGGCATAGCGGCCGTCCAGGTGCCGCAGGGTGATGCCCATGGGGTGCTTTCCATAGAATGACGCCGTGGCGCCGACGACGGTGCCATCTTACCGGAAAGTCCCCCTATTGGCGCATGGTGGGGATCGCGACGGCCAAGATCCGGCCGCCGCGATCCCCTGGTGCTTATTCCGCCGTGTCAACCGGGGTGGCGGAGACCACCACCGGCGCCTCTGCCAGCAGGTCGCCCACGGCCGCGCGGAAGGCTGTGTAGTGCGGGCTGGTGCGGTGGGCCTCGACGGCCGCCTCGTCGGCATAGATCTCGAACACGTGGAAGCGGACCGTGGCGTCGGTGCCGCGGAACAGGTCGTAGCGGCGGGCGCCCGGCTCGGTCCGCGAATGGCCGGTCAGTTCGCGCATCAGCGCTTCGACCTTGTCCACGGCCTCGGGCTTAGGCGTGACGGTGGCGATCAATGCAATAGTCATTAAGAATTCTCCTTAAGCTTCGACGGCGTAGCGTTGCAGCCAGTGGGCGTAGGGGGCGGGCAGCACCCAGGCCGGGCGTTCCACGCCCAGCTTCAGGGCGGCGGCGTAGGGCCAATGCGGGTTGGCCAGGTGGTTGCGGCCGACCAGCACCTGGTCCAGCTGCTCCTCCCGCACCACGCGGTCGGCGACCTCGGGGTTGGCGAAGCCCCAGGCGGAGGAGACGGGGATGCCGGCCTCCTTGCGCACGCGGGCGGCGACCGGCGCCAGGAAGGCAGGGCCCCAGGGCACGTTGCCCTTGGGCGTGGAGAAGCCGACGCTGACGCTCAGCAGGTCCAGCCCTTCCTGGCGGAAGCGGCGGGTCAGGGCGATGGACTCGGCCAGCGTCTCCTCATCCCGGCCGTCATACTCGATGACGCCGAAGCGGGCGGTCAGGGGCAGGTGCTCCGGCCACACCTGGCGCACGGCGGCCAGCGTCTCCACCAGGAAACGGCCCCGGTTCTCCGCACTACCGCCATACTGGTCGGTGCGCTGGTTGGCGTCGCGGTTGAAGAAGCTCTGGGCCAGATAGCCGTGGGCGAAGTGCAGTTCCAGCCATTCGAAGCCGGCGTCGCGGGCACGCTTGGCGGCGGCCACGAAGTCTTCGCGCACCCGGGCGATGTCGTCCAGGGTTATGGCCTTCGGCACCTTGGGCAGGGTGCCGCCGAAGGCGACGGCCGACGGGGCGATGGTGTCCCAGCCGCGCGGATCGCCCTCGGCGATGTGGTCGTCGCCCTCCCACGGTCGGTTGGCGCTGGCCTTGCGCCCGGCATGGGCGATCTGGATGCCGGGCACGGACCCGGCCGCCTTGATGGCGCGGACGATGGGCACGAAGGCCTGGGCCTGGGCGTCGTTCCATAGGCCGGTGCAGGCGGGGGTGATGCGCCCCTCCGGCGCCACGGCGGTGGCCTCCACCACCACCAGCCCGGCGCCGCCCCGGGCCAAGCCGGCATAGTGGCTGAGGTGCCAGGCGTTGGGCAGGCCGTCGGTGGCGCTGTACTGGCACATCGGCGGCACGGCGATGCGGTTGCGCAACACGACGTCTTTGATCTTCAGCGGATCGAACAAGGTGGGCATACAAAACTCCAAATGAACGGGAAGGGTAGCGGATGGGATGAGGGCGATCAGCGGCGGAGCGCCGCCAGCAACAACTCCGCCGTCTTTTCGGACGAGGCCGGGTTCTGGCCGGTAATCAGCAGGCCGTCCTGGACGGCATGGGGCTGCCAGTCGCCGGCGCGGGAATAGAGGCCGCCGTTGGCCTTCAGCACGTCCTCGACCAGGAAGGGGACGACCTGGGTCAGGCCCACGGCCTCTTCCTCGCTGTTGGTGAAACCGGTGACCCGCCTGCCCTTCACCAGGGGCGTGCCGTCCGCGGCCTTCACGTCGCGCAGCACGCCAGGGGCGTGGCAGACCAGGGCGACCGGCTTGCCCGCCGCCAGGGTGCTTTCGATCAGGCGGATCGAGTTGGCGTCGTTGGCCAAATCCCACAGGGGGCCATGGCCGCCGGGATAGAACACGGCGTCGTAGCCCTCATGTCCGACCTCGGCCAGCACGCGGGTATGGGCAAGGGCCTGGCCGGCCTCGGCGTCCGCCTCGAACCGGCGGGTGGTGTCGGTCTGGAAGGCCGGGTCGTTGCTCTTGGGGTCCAGCGGCGGCTGGCCGCCCTGGGGCGAGGCCAGCGTGATCGTCACGCCAGCGTCCTTGAAGGCGTAGTAGGGCGCGGCGAATTCTTCCAGCCAGAAGCCGGTCTTGGCGCCGGTGTCGCCCAGCTGGTCGTGAGAGGTCAGCACCATCAGGATGTTCATGATCTGCGCTTCCTTGGATTTTGAAGGGTCGGAATAGACCAGTCGTCTAGTTGTTTGGTCACGAAAACGCCGTCCTGATCAGCGGCGAAAGGCGCGCCGTCAGGCCGGTGGTTACGGATGGGGGCTACAGGGAGTGTCCAGGTGCAGCATCATGCGGGTGGCGCGCATGGCGGCCTCCAGCGGGGCGGGGCTGCGGGAAATCTTGGCCATCAGGCTGGCGCCCAGCCAAGTCTGGTACAGGGTCTCCGCCGTGGGGCAGGCGGGGCCGGATACCTTCAGGGAACCGTCGGCGATGCCGTCCTCCAGCGCCTGGCCCAGGCGCTTGATGATGGCCTTGGTGCCGCGTTCCAGCACGGCGCGCATCGCCTCCGACAGGTCGGCGACCTCGGCCCCCAGCTTCACCGCCAGGCACTTGCCCTCTGGATCGCAGCCGCCCTGGGTGTCGATCCAGTTCTGCCAGTAGGCCAGCAAGCGATCGACCACCGGCCGGCCCGGGGCCGACAGCTGCCGGTTCAGGTCCGCCAGGTAGACCTCGAAATAGCTCTCCAGCAGGGCCGTGCCGAAGGCGTCCTTGGAGTCGAAGTAGTGGTAGAACGACCCCTTGGGCACATTGGCGGCCCCCAGGATCTCATTCAGCCCAACCGCAGCGAACCCCTTGCCGCCAATGATGCGCTGGGCGGTGTCGAGGATGTGCTGGCGCACGTCGATGCTGTGGGGCTTGGCGATCATGGCCGGGATATAAACACGATTAGACCGGTCGTCTAGTGATGCTGATCACGCCCTTGCGGTTTTCCTCACCCCACCTCCACCACGATCTTGCCCACGGCCTGGCGGGCGCCCAGGGCGGTCAGGCCTTCGGGGGCGCGGTTGAAGGGCAGGCGCAGGCCGATGTGGGGGCGGATGGTGCCGTTGGCCAGCCAGCCCATGATCTCCCGCAGGTAGGTCCGGTTCAGGGCGGGGTCGCGGCGGGTGAACTCGCCGTAGAACACGCCCAGCGCGGCGCCGTCCTTCAGCAGGGTCAGGTTCAGGGGCAGCTTGGGGATGCCGGCGGTGAAGCCCACCACCAGGTAGCGGCCGCGCCAGCCCAGGGCGCGGAAGGCGGGCTCGGCATAGGCGCCGCCCATGGGGTCGTAGATCACGTCGGCCTCGCCCTTTGAGGACACGGCCTGGCAGGCGGCGCGGATGTCGGCGGTCAGGGCCTTGGCGGCGGCCGGGTCGTCCAGGCGGGCGGGGTAGACCACCACGGCGTCGGCGCCGTTGTCCTTGGCGATGGCGGCCTTCTCCGGCGAGGATGCGGCCGCGATGACGGTGGCGCCCATGGCCTTGCCCAATTGCACCGCCGCCAGGCCCACGCCGCCGGCCGCCCCCAGCACCACCAGCGTCTCCCCCGCCGCTAGCCTGGCGCGGTCGCGCAGGGCGTAGTGGCTGGTGCCGTAGGTCAGGCGCAGGGCGGCGCCGGCGGCGTCGTCCACGCCGTCCGGCAGGGGCAGGCAGTCGGATGCCGGTATGGCCAGTTGTTCCGACAGGCCGCCATGCGGCACCACACCGATGACGCGGTCGCCGACCGCCAGGCCTTGGACGCCGTCGCCCACGGCCGTCACCCGGCCGGCCACCTCCAGCCCGGGGGCGAAAGGTCGGGGCGGGCGGGCCTGGTACAGGTCCTGGATCACCAGCAGGTCCGGGTAGTTCAGCGCCGTGGCACTGACGGCGACCACCACTTGGCCGGGGCCCGCCGCCGGCGGGGCCAGATCCGTATCCAGCACCAGGGTGTCCGGTCCACCCGTCTGATGGCTGCGCCAGGCCCGCATCGCTGTCCTCCCATGACCCTGTCGTTCATTGGGCACCAGAGTGGGGGAGGCGGCGGGGCCGGTCCATCATTCATATTGACCGGTCCCCGCACCCTTCCCAGGATCGCGGCCGTGCCGGGCGGCGCGCAGTGCGCTGGCGGGCCGGGTTTTCGAAAAGGGAGTGTCCACGCATGATCGGCCGCCTGAACCATGTCGGCATCGCCACACCGTCGATCGAGGGCGCCATCGCCGTCTATCGCGACCTTTTGGGCGCCACGGTGATTCGCGAGCCCTTCGATCTGCCGGCCCAGGGCGTGCGCGTCTGCTTCATCGACACGCCCAACAGCCAGATCGAACTGATCGAGCCCCTGGGTGAGGCCTCGCCCGTCCACGCCTTCCTGAAGAAGTTCCCCCAGGGCGGCCAGC
Source organism: Nitrospirillum bahiense (assembly GCF_007828025.1). NCBI lineage: Bacteria > Pseudomonadati > Pseudomonadota > Alphaproteobacteria > Rhodospirillales > Azospirillaceae > Nitrospirillum > Nitrospirillum bahiense. Next base: position 51,039 of record NZ_VITO01000028.1, on the reverse strand, counting down.
ACCATGTCTGCTTCGAGGTGCCGGACATCCACGCCGCCGCCGCCGACATGGCGGCCAAGGGCGCCACGGTGCTGGGCCAGCCCCGCATCGGCGCCCACGGCACGCCCGTCATCTTCGTACATCCCAAGAGCATGGGCGGCGTGCTGGTGGAACTCATGGAGACGCCGAAAGGCGATCACCACTGAAGAAACGTCGAGGCCAGTTCCTTATCCTCCGCTCAAAATCCCCTTGATGCGATTGGCCAGGGCCTCCATGGAAAAGGGCTTGGTCTGCACATGCAGGCCCGGTGGCAGGCGTTCATTGCCGATGACGGCATTCTCGGCATAGCCGGTGATGAACAGCACCTTCAGGCCCGGGCGTAGGGCGCGGGCGGCGTCGGCGAGCTCGCGCCCGTTCATGCCCTGGGGCAGGCCGATGTCGGTCACCAGCAGGTCGATGGCCGCGTCCGATTCCAGGATGCGCACGGCCTCGGGACCGTCCATCGCTTCCAGCGTGGTGTAGCCCAGCTCGTCCAGCACCTCCGTCACCAGCAGGCGCACGGTGGGCTCGTCATCCACCACCAGCACGGTCTCGCCCCGCTTCGCGCGGGGGGCGGCCGGGGCGATGGCCAGCATTTCGGCCGCCCGCTCCTCGCCATCGTGGCGGGGCAGGTAGAGCGACACCGTGGTGCCGTGCCCGACCTCCGACCGGATGCGGACCTGGCCGCCTGACTGGCGGACGAAGCCGTAGATCATGGACAGGCCCAGGCCCGTGCCCTGGCCGATGGGCTTGGTGGTGAAGAAGGGGTCGAAGGCGCGGGCGATGACGTCGGGCGGCATGCCCACGCCGGTGTCGCTGACGCTCAGCAGGACGAACTGGCCGGCGGGTATGTCCTGGACATGGGCTGTTTCCTCATCGATCTCGCGGTTGCTGGCCTCGATGGTGATGTGGCCGCCCTGGGGCATGGCGTCGCGCGCGTTGATGCACAGGTTCAGCAGGGCGCTTTCCAGCTGGTTGGGATCGATCAGGGTGGTCCACAGGTCGGGTGGTGTATCCACCACCAGGGCGACGGCCGGTCCCGCCGTGCGCCGCACCAGGTCCTCCATGTCGCGCACCAGGCGGCCGACGTCGGTGGGCCGGGGGTCCAGGGTCTGCTGGCGGGAGAAGGCCAGCAGCCGGTGGGTGAGGGAGGCCGCCCGGTCCACGGCGCCGCGCGCCGCGCTCATGTAGCGGTCCAGGGCGCCCAGCCGGCCCTGACGGACGCGCTGGTCCAGCAATTCCAGGCTGCCGCTGATGGCGGTCAGCAGGTTGTTGAAGTCATGGGCCAGGCCGCCGGTCAGCTGGCCGACGGCCTCCATCTTCTGGGCCTGGCGCAGCTGCGCCTCCGCCAGGCGCAGGGCGTCGGCCTGCCGCTTCTCCGCCGTGATGTCGCGGCCGTAGCCGTAGACTACGTCCCCCTCGGCGAAGGAGTTCCAGGAGATCCAGCGGAAGCCGCCGTCCTTGTGGCGCAGGCGGTTCTCGAAGCCCAGCAGCTGGCCTTCGAGCAGCAGGCTTTCATGGGCGGCGGCCGTGGCGCGGGCGTCGTCCGGCCAGATGACCTCCAGGAAGCCGTGGCCGATGATGTCGTCGGGGTCGTGGCCCAGGATGGGCTTCCAGGCGGGGTTGGCGTCGCGGAACACGCCGTCCCGCCCCACCACCAGCAGCAGGTCGCGGGAAAAGCGCCAGACGCGGTCGCGCTCCGCCGTGCGCTCCGCCACCCGCTCCTCCAGCTCGGCGTTCAGGCGGGCCAGCTTCTCGGCGGTGACGCGCAAGGTTCGCTCCGCCCGCACCTTGGCCGTCGTCTCCACCACGATGGCGATGACCCCGGCGGGCTTGCCCGCCTCATCCAGGATGGGGGAGTAGTCCAGGTTCATCCACACCTGTTCCGGCCGGCCGGACCGGTGCAGGGTCAGTTCCTGATCCTGATAGGCCAGCGTGCCGCCGGCCAAGCCAACCTTCATGACATGGTCGTTGAAGTCGGCGACCTCGTGCCAGCCTTCACGGACCTTGGAGCCCAACAGCATCGGGTGGCGCCCGCCGGCGAAGACGGAATAGGCATCGTTGTAGATCATGATGCCGTCCGGCCCCCACAGCGTGACGATGGGGACGGGGGACCGGAGGATGAGCGCCACGGTGGTCCGCAGGCTTTGCGGCCACCCGTCCAGTGGGCCCAGGGGCGTGGCGGCCCAGTCATAGGCGGCGATCAGGTCCGCCAGCTCGCCGCCGCCGTTCAGGAACACCGGTACCGCTTCCTGCGTCATTTGCCGCCGCGTCCCGTTCACCCGCATTCCCCGCCATCATGCCAATTTCCTGAGACTGTTGTTATGTCACGGCCACGTTGAGGCCACATCGCCAACCAAAGTCCATGTCGCGGTGCGATATGCCTGCCCAAAAGACAGAGACCCAGGGCGGCACGGGTCAGCGCTGGCGATGCAGGTCCATCATCTCCAGCGGCATCATGTTGGCGCTGAGGTTGGCCATGATCCACAGCGACCCCGCCACCACCAGGAAGACGATCAGCACGCCGAAGGCCAGCGCCAGCACGTTGTTGGTGTTGTCGGGGCCGGTGGTGATGTGCAGGAAGAACACCAGGTGCACGCCCATCTGCGCCACCGCCAGCACGGCCAGCCCGATGGGCACGCCCGGCTGCCACAGCACGTGCGTGCTGGCCGCCCAGAAGGAGGTGGCGGTCAGGATGATGGCCAGGGCCAGGCCGATGACATAGGCCTTGAGGCTGGACAGCAGCTCTTCCCGGCTGTCGCCCGGGGCCGTATCGCCGCCATGGGTGTGTTCTTGCGTGGTGTCCGCCATGTCAGCGCGCTCCCATCAGGTAGACGATCGTGAACAGGGCCACCCAGATGATGTCCAGGGCGTGCCAGAACAGGCTGAAGCACATCAGCCGGTGCAGGACGGTGGCGCGCCAGCCCTTGTCCGCCACCTGAGCCACCATGACCACCAGCCACAGCAGGCCCACCGCCACGTGCGCGCCGTGGCAGCCCACCAGGGTGAAAAAGCCGGAGAGGAAGGCGCTGCGGTCGGCGGTGGCGCCCTGGGCGACCATGTCGGCGAACTCGCGCATCTCCAGGACCAGGAAGCCCAGCCCCAGGATGAAGGTGATGGCGGCGCCCAGGTAGAAGGTGCCGCGATGCCGCGCGTCCATGGCCAGGGACATCATCCCGCAGCTGAAGCTGGAGAACAGCAGCAGCGCCGTCTCCACCGCCACGTTCCGGGCATCGAACAGCTCCGCCCCCGTCGGGCCGCCCGCCGTCGCCTTCCCCAGCACCGCGAAGGTCGCGAAGAAGGCGGAGAACATGACGATGTCGCTCAGCAGGAACAGCCAGAAGCCGTAGGCGATGATGATGCGCTTGGGCGCCGGGCCGGCGGCGCTGCTGCTGGCGGGCATGCCGTGGTGGGTGTGCGGGGGCTCATGCCCGCCGAGGGTGGTGGCGGCGGTGGTGGTGGCGGTCATGGCGTGCCCCCCGCCCAATAGGCCTGGTGGTGAGCCCGGTCGACTTGCGCCAGCTCATCCGCCGCAATCTCAAATTCGCTCTCGTCCCGCCAGGCGAAGACCAGGATGGTGATCAGCGCGCCCACCAGGCCCAGGATCACCAGCCACCAGATGTGCCAGATGAGGGCGAAGCCGGTGACGACGGCGAAGAAGGCGGTGACGAAGCCGGTGGGGCTGTTGAGCGGCATGTGGATGGGCTCATAGGCCAGGGCCTCGGCGGCGGCGACCCGTTCCTCGCGCGCCCGGCGTTTCATGTGCCAATAGGCGTCCTCCCGCTCCACCTGGGGCAGCACGGCGAAGTTCCAGGAGGGCGGGGGCGAGGGCGTGGACCATTCCAGGGTACGGCCGTGCCAGGGATCGCCCGTGCGGTCGCGCCGCCGTTCCCGCGTGCGGATGGACACCACCAGTTGGATGATCAGGGCCAGGATGCCGGCAAGGATGAAGGCGACGCCCACGGCAGCCACGATCAGCCAGGGCTGCCAGCCCGGGTTGTCGTAATGCTGCAGCCGGCGCGTCATGCCCAGCATGCCGAGGTAGTAGAGGGGCATGAAGGCCAGGTAGAAGCCGACGAACCAGCACCAGAACGAGACCTTGCCCCAGCCCTCATCCAGGGTGAAGCCGAAGGCCTTGGGGAACCAGTACATATAGCCGGCCAGGACCCCGAACACGACGCCGCCGATGATGACGTTGTGGAAGTGGGCGATCAGGAACAGGCTGTTGTGCAGGATGAAGTCGGCCGGCGGCACGGCCAACAGCACCCCCGTCATGCCGCCGATGACGAAGGTCACCATGAAGCCCACGGACCACAGGATGGGGGCGTTGAAGCGCACCCGGCCGCCATACATGGTGAACAGCCAGTTGTAGACCTTCACGCCCGTGGGCACGGCGATGATCATAGTCATGACGCCGAAGAAGCCGTTGACGTTGGCCCCGGCGCCCATGGTGAAGAAATGGTGCAGCCAGACGATGAAGGACAGGATGCAGATGGCCATGGTGGCCGCGACCATGGAGCGGTAGCCGAACAGCGGCTTGCCCGAGAAAGTGGACACCACCTCCGAGAATACGCCGAAGCACGGCAGGATCAGGATGTAGACCTCCGGATGGCCCCAGACCCAGATGAGGTTGATGTACATCATCGGGTTGCCGTCGCCGTCGGCGGTGAAGAAGTGCATGCCGACATAGCGATCCAGCAGCAGCATGGCGAAGGTGGCGGTCAGGACCGGGAAGGCCGCGATGATCAGCAGGTTGGACGCCAGCGAGGTCCAGCAGAACACCGGCATGCGCATGTAGCTCATCCCCGGTGCCCGCATCTTCAGGATGGTGGTCGCCAGGTTGATGCCTGACAGCAGGGTGCCGACACCGGATATCTGCAGCGCCCACAGATAGTAATCGACGCCCACGCCGGGGGAGTATTTCAGCTCGCTCAAGGGCGGGTAGGCCAGCCAGCCGGTACGCGCGAATTCCCCCACCACCAGCGAGAGATTGGTCAGCAGGATGCCCGAGGCGGTCAGCCACAGGCTGACGGAGTTCAGCGTGGGGAAGGCGACGTCGCGGATGCCCAGCTGCAGGGGGACCGCGAAGTTCATCAGGCCGATGACGAAGGGCATCGCCATGAAGAAGATCATGATGGTGCCGTGGGCGGAGAAGATCTGGTTGTAATGCTCCGGCGGCAGGTAGCCGGCGTCCGGCCCCACCGAAACGGCCTGCTGCAACCGCATCATCACCGCGTCGGTGAAGCCGCGCAGCAGCATCACCAGGGCCAGGACCACATACATGACGCCGATGCGCTTGTGGTCGACGGACGTCAGCCATTCCCGCCAGAGATAGGGCCAATAGCCCTTCACCGTCACCCAGGCCAGCACGCCCAGCACCGCCAGGATCATGAGGCCCGAGGCGATCATGTCGATCGGCTCGTTGATGGGGATGGCGCTCCAGCTCAGCTTGCCGAACATGCTCGATCCTTCTCGGGTCTTTGTTCAGGGGTGGCCGTCAAGGGGCGGATAATCGTGTCCGGGCCAGTTAGGGTTGGTTTGGGGCAGGGCGGGATTGCGGCCGGGGTTGGCGACGGCGTCGAACAGGCCCGGCATCACGCTGCGGAAGGTGCGGGGGCGGTCCGCCCGGCTGGATCGGGTCAGCCGGGCGTAGGCCGCGGCGTCCAGCGCCTCGCCCTGGGCGCGGGCGCTGGCGACCCAGCTGTCGAAGGCGTCGCGGGGCAGGGCCTCCAGCGTGAACAGCATGTCGGGGAAACCGGCGCCGCTGAACTGGGCGGAGATGCCGGAATAGCGGCCCGGCCGGTCGGCCTGCAGGTTCAGCCGGGTGATCATGCCGGGCATGGTGTAGATCTGGCTGCCCAGCTGGGGCACGAAGAAGCTGTTCATCACCCCGTCGGAGGTCAGCTGGAAGCTGACCGGCGTGCCGGCGGGCACCACCAGGTGGTTGATGCTGGCGATGTTCTGGTCGGGGTAGATGAACAGCCATTTCCAGTCCAGCGACACCACCTGGACCCTCACGGGCGGGGTGTCGGCGGGCAAGGGTTTGGGCGGGTCCAGGTCGCGTGAGCTGACCCAGCCGATGCCGCCCAGCAGCAGCACGGTCATGGCCGGGATGGCCCACACCACCATCTCGATGCGGCCGGAATATTCCCAGTCGGGACGGTAACGGGCGCGGGTGTTGCCGGCGCGGAACCACCAGGCCACGCCCAGGGTCGCCAGGATGGTGGGGATGACGATGGCCAGCATGATGCCCATCGAGTCCCACAGGATGGTCAGTTCCTGCGTGGCCACCGGCCCTTGCGGATCGAGGATGCCGCCGGAACAGCCGGCTAGGCCAGGCAGCGCCAGACCCAAGGCGGCGGCCAAGGCGATGGCTGTGGCGGGGCGGGCCATGGCTTTCCTTGGTTTGGCAGAGGGTTGCTTTGACAGGGGTTGAGGGGGGTGCTTTGAGGCGGGGTGCGCGGTGGGTCAATGCCCCCCCGCCCCATTAGTTCCCGGGCCATGCGGGGAAAAAACGCCGCACCCTTCCCATATCGTATGGATGACCCTTTTCCCGGACCGTCGTTCCATGCCCATCCAGGCCAGCCTTTTCCCCGATGCGCCGCCGCCCGGCGACCATCCGCCGGGTTTCCGCTACACACCGGATCTGATTGATGGGGAGGAGGAGCGCCGGCTGGCGGCCGGCATCGCCGCGCTGCCGCTGAAGCCGTTCGAATTCCACGGCTACCTGGCCAACCGGCGGGTGGTGTCCTTCGGCTATCGCTATGACTATACCCGGCGCGCGGTCGCGGCGGCGCCGGACGTGCCGGCCTTCCTTTTGGATTTGCGCGCCCGGGTGGCCGCCTGGGCCGGCGTGGCGCCCGATGATTTCCGCCAGCTGCTGATCAACGAATACGCGCCCGGTGCCGGCATCGGCTGGCACCGGGACAAGCCTCAGTTCGGCTTGGTGGCGGGCGTGTCGCTGCTGTCCCCGGCCACCCTGCGCTTCCGTCGGCGCGAGGCTGGTGATTGGCACCGCGCCGCGGCCCCCCTGGCCCCCCGCTCGGTCTACCTGCTGGCGGGACAGGCGCGCTCGGTGTGGGAGCACAGCATCATCGAGGGCGACGCCCTGCGCTATTCCGTGACCTTCCGCACGCTGGCGTAAGCGCGGGGGGCGTGGATGTGGGCTGGCATCAATGGAACGGTGTTTGTACTGACATGAACCTTTAACTCCCGATTTCGGCAAAGGCGGCGGAAAAAGACAAAACGCGGCGCAGCCAGCCAAGCCAGGGGTCCGGCGCCCTCATAGTGTGGTGGGAAAACTGCGCCCAGGCGCGGCTTGTCTACCTTGGCCCGGATGCCGCGCCCGCGCGGAGCTCCCCGAGCCTGAGCCTCGAGTTGGGGGAAGGATGCTGTCCACCATGCCGTCGCCGGTCCGCCGGTTGTATCCCTTGGTCCTTGCCCTGGCGCTGGCCGCCTGCGGCGACAAGCATCCGCCAGCCGCCAATGCCGGTCCGCCGCCGGTGACGGTGGCCCAGCCGCTGCCCCACAAGATCGTGGATTGGGACGAATTCACCGGCCGGTTCGAGGCGGTGCAGACGGTGGAGCTGCGCGCCCGCGTCTCCGGCTACCTGGACCAGATCAAGTTCCGCGACGGCCAGCTGGTGCAGAAGGGCGATCTGCTGTTCGTCATCGACCCGCGTCCCTTCCAGGCGACGCTGGACAAGGCCAACGCCGACGTCCAGCGGGAGAAGACCCGGCAGTCCCTAGCTGTTTCGGAATTGAAACGAGCGGCCCAGCTGCTGGCGGCCCGCGCCATCAGCCAGGAAGAATATGACACCCGCGCCCAGGCGGAGCAGGAAAGCCAGGCGGCGGTGGCCTCGGCCACGGCCGCCGCCCGCTCGGCGGCGCTGGACCTGGAATTCACCCAGATCCGCTCCCCCATCTCCGGCCGCATCGGTGATCGCAAGATCGACATCGGCAACCTGGTCAGCGGCGGGTCGGCGCAATCCACCCTGCTGGCCACCGTGGTGACCCAGGACCCCATCTATTTCGTCTTCGACGGCAGCGAGGCGGACTACCTGCGCTACAACCGGCTGGCGCTGGAAGGCAAACGCGCCTCGTCGCGCGACAAGGCCAACCCCGTCTTCGTCCGCCTGATGGATGAGACCGCCTGGACCCACAAGGGCGAGATGGATTTCGTCGACAACCGGCTGGACCCCAACTCCGGCACCATCCGGGGCCGTGCCGTCATTCCCAACACCGACAACTTCCTGCAGCCCGGCACCTTCGGCCGCATGCGGCTGCTGGGCTCCGGCGAGTACGACGCCCTGCTGGTCCCGGATGAGGCCATCGCGTCCGACCAGTCGCACAAGATCGTCCTGACCGTGGCGGAGGACGGCACGGTGGTGCCCAAGCCGGTGGTGCTGGGCAACCTGGCCTACGGTCTGCGCGTCATCAAGTCCGGCCTGGCGCCCACCGACCGCGTCATCATCAGCGGCCTCATGCGGGCGCGGCCCGGCACCAAGGTCACGCCCCAGCCCGGGACCGTCACGCCCACGGCCGAGCAGTAAGGGGCCGCGCCATGAAGTTCTCCCACTTCTTCATCGACCGGCCCATCTTCGCCTGCGTGATCTCCATCCTGATCACGCTGATCGGCGGCCTGGCCTATTTCGCCCTGCCGGTGGCGCAGTATCCCGAGGTGGCGCCCCCCACCGTGGTCGTGACGGCGACATACCCCGGCGCCTCGGCCGAGACGGTGGCCAACACCGTGGCGGCGCCGCTGGAACAGGAGATCAACGGCGTCGACGACATGCTGTACATGGTCTCCCAGAACACGGGCGACGGCGGCCTGTCGCTGACCATCACCTTCAAGCTGGGCACCGACATTGACAAGGCCCAGGTGCTGGTGCAGAACCGCGTGTCGGTGGCGCAGCCGCACCTGCCGGACGAGGTGAACCGCCTGGGCGTCACCACGCGCAAGAACTCCCCCAACCTGATGATGGTCATCCACCTCTATTCCCCGGATGACAGCCTGGACCAGCTCTACATCTCCAACTACGCCACCTTGCAGGTGCGCGACCCGCTGGCCCGTCTGGACGGCGTGGGCGACGCCCGCATCCGCGGCGCCGGCGACTATTCCATGCGCGTCTGGCTGGATCCGGAGAAGGTGCAGGCCCGCGGCCTGACCACGGCGGAGGTGGTGCAGGCGCTGCAGGGCAACAACGTGCAGGTGGCCTCGGGCCAGCTGAACCACCCGCCCGTGCCCAAGCCCAGCGCCTTCGAGGTGCAGGTGCAGACCCTGGGCCGCCTGACCGACCCCAGCCAGTTCGCCGACATCGTCATCAAGTCCGACGCCCAGGGCCGCGTCACCCGCGTGCGCGACGTGGGCTGGGTGGAACTGGGCGCGCAGGACTACAACACCTATTCCTACGTCGATGGCCAGCGGGCGGCGGCCATCCTGATCTACCAGCGCCCGGGCTCCAACGCCCTGAAGACGGCGGCCAACGTGCTGTCGTCCATGGAGACGATGAGCCACGACATGCCCAAGGGCATGGCCTACAAGGTGGTCTACAACCCGACCAACTACATCGCGGAATCGGTGAAGGAGGTCTACCACACCATCTTCGAGGCGGTGGTGCTGGTGGTCATCGTCGTCATCGTCTTCCTGCAATCGTGGCGGGCGGCCCTGATCCCCGTCATCGCCATTCCCATCTCGCTCATCGGCACCTTCGCCGTCATGGCGGCGGTGGGTTTCTCCCTCAACAACCTGTCCCTCTTCGGGCTGGTGCTGGCCATCGGCATCGTCGTCGACGACGCCATCGTGGTGGTGGAGAATGTGGAGCGCAACCTGGCCCAGGGTCTGTCCCCGCGTGAGGCCGCACACCGCACCATGGACGAGGTCGGCGGCGCCCTGGTCGCCATCGCCCTGGTGCTGACGGCCGTCTTCCTGCCCACGGCCTTCCTCACCGGCATCGCGGGCGAGTTCTACCGCCAGTTCGGCGTCACCATCGCCGCCGCCACCGTCATCTCCATGCTGGTGTCGCAGACGCTGAGCCCGGCCCTGGCCGCCCTGCTCTTGAAGCCGCACGTCCAGGAGCATGCGGCCCCCCGGCGGGGCTTCCACCCGGTGGCGCGGTTCTTCGGCGGCTTCAATCGCGGCTTCGATTGGCTGTCGGAGCGCTACGGCCGGCTGACAGGCCATCTCGTGCGCCTGGCCACCGTCGTGCTGGTGGTCTATGCCGGCCTGATCGTGCTGGGCGGCGGCCTTATTTCCCGCACGCCCACGGGCTTCATCCCGGCGCAGGACCAGGGCTATTTCATCACCGTCATCCAGCTGCCGCCGGGCTCCTCCCTCGCCCGGACGGACGCCATCCTGCGCCATGTCCAGGACCTGCTGAGCAAGCGGCCGGGTGTCGCCCACACCGTGGGCTTCGCCGGCTTCGACGGCGCCACCTTTACCAACGCCCCCAACGCCGGCGCCGTCTTCGTCGCCACCACGCCGTTCGCGGAGCGTGGCAGCCTGACCACCCAGGGCATCTTCTCCGACCTGCAGAAGACGATACAGCAGGTTGACGGCGCCCTGATCCTGCTGATCCCGCCGCCCACCGTGCCGGGCATCGGCTCGTCCGGCGGGTTCAAGCTCTATATCGAGGACAGACGCTCGCGCGGCTTGCAGGCCCTGGCCGACGCCACGCAGGACATGATGCTGGCGGCCAACCAGACGCCGGGCCTGGCCAACGTCTTCAGCCTGTACAACACCCGCACGCCGCAGGTGTACGCCGACATCGACCGGGTGAAGGCCGACATGCTGGGCGTGCCGCCATCGCGCATCTTCGACACGCTGAACGTCTATCTGGGATCGGCCTTCGTCAACGACTTCAACCTGCTGGGCCGCACCTACCGGGTGACGGCGCAGGCCGACGGCGCCGACCGCACCAGCGTGCGCGACATCGCCTACCTGCGCACGCGCTCCGACAGCGGGGGGCTGGTGCCCCTGGGCTCCGTCGCCACCTTCCGCGACGTGACGGGGCCCTACCGCGTGCCGCGCTACAACTTGTATCCGGCGGCGGAACTGCAGGGGTCGCCCGCGCCGGGGTATTCCACCGGCCAGGCCATCGCCGCCGTGCAACAGCTGGCGCAGCAGCGCCTGCCGGACGGCTTCGCCATCGAATGGACGGAGCTGACCTTCCAGCAGATCATCGCCGGCAACACCGCCCCCATCGCCTTCGGCCTGGCCGTGGTGTTCGTCTACCTGCTGCTGGCCGCCCTGTATGAAAGCTGGATGCTACCGCTGTCGGTCATCCTGATCGTGCCCATGTGCCTGCTGACCGCTATCTCCGGCGTCAATCTGCGGGGCATGGACAACAACATCCTGACCCAGATCGGCCTGGTGGTGCTGGTGGGCCTGGCGGCCAAGAACGCCATCCTGATCGTGGAATTCGCCAAGCAGGATGAGGAGGAGGGGATGGACCGCTTCCAGGCGGCGGTGCGCGCGGCCCGCACGCGCCTGCGCCCCATCCTTATGACCTCCTTCGCCTTCATCCTGGGCGTGGTGCCGCTGGTCAACGCCTCGGGCGCCGGGTCAGAGATGCGGCAGGCCCTGGGCACCGCCGTCTTCTTCGGCATGCTGGGCGTCACCTTCTTTGGCCTGTTGTTCACGCCCGTGTTCTACGTCGTCTGCCGCTGGCTGGCGCTGTGGGGCCAGCGGCGTTTCGGCAAGCGGGAAGAAACGCCACCACCGCATGCCGGTTCACCTGGCCATCATACGGCCTGATGGGGAAGGGGGATCGATCCATGCGCACCTATCGCACCCTGTTGGCCCTGTCGGTCTGCCTGCTGCCGCTGGCCGGTTGCATCACCGTGGGCCCGGATTACCAGGCGCCCGCCAGCCCGGCCGCCGCCGGCGCAGCCTTCACCCGCGCCGGCACCGCGCCCGGCAGTGCCGCGATCCAGGCGGCCGACATGCTGAAGGCGGAGGAACCGCTGGAGGAATGGTGGCGCCAGCTGGGCGACCCGGTGCTGGACCAGCTGGTGGCCGACGCCGTCAAGGCCAACCTGGACCTGAAGGCGGCCGACGCCGCCGTCCGCGCCGCCCGGGCGGAAGCGGAGGCGGTGGGCGCCCGCAACCTGCCCTCCCTGGGCGCCAGCGCCAGCTACAGCCGGGCGCGCGCCGCCGCGGCCACGCAGCAGGGCCAGCCCAACGCGCAATTGCCCGACAGCAACGTCACCACCGCCGGCGGCAGCCTGTCGTGGGAGATCGACCTGTTCGGCCAGGTGCGGCGGGCCATTGAGGCGGCGGAGGCGGACAGCGCGCGGGCGGAGGCGCTGCGCCACCAGGTGCTGACCGTCATCATCGCCGACGTGGCCAGCACCTATGTCGACCTGCGGGGCGCCCAGCTGCGCCTGTCCGTCGCCCTGCGCAACGCGGAGAACCAGCGCGGCACCTTCGACCTGACCCACACCCTCAGCGACGCCGGCCGGGGCACCGACCTGGACATCGCCCGCGCCCAGGCGCAGCTGGAAACCACCCTGGCCTCCATCCCGCCCCTGCGCGCCACGGTGGCGGCGGATGAGCACATCCTGGCCACCCTGACGGGGCGGGAGCCTGGGGCGCTGCTCAGCCTGCTCGACACGCCGGCCCCGCTGCCCGACCTGCCCGACAGCGTGGCCGTGGGCACGCCCGCCACCCTGCTGGGCCGTCGGGCCGACGTGGCGGCGGCCGAACGGGCCCTGGCGGCGGCCACCGCCCGCATCGGCGTCGCCACCGCCGACCTCTACCCCAAGATCTCCCTCACCGGGTCGGTGGGGGTGCAGGCTTTGCAGCCGGGGGACCTGGGCGCGCGCGGCGCCTTCACCTACGGCATCGGGCCCAGTGTCAGCCTGCCGCTGTTCGACGCCGCCCTCTATGCCCGCATCCGCGAGGCCAACGCCAACACCGACCAGGCGGCGGCCAACTTCCAGAAGGCGGTGCTGACCGCCTGGCAGGAGGCGGAGACGGCGCTGGCCCGCTACGCCCAGGAACGGTCGCGGCGCGCCTCGCTGGACACCGCCGCCACGGCCAGCACCCGGGCCGCCAGCCTGGCGGCCACGCGCTACCGCTACGGCGCCGACAATTTCCTGACCGTGCTGGATGCCCAACGCACCCAGCTGGAGGCGGAGGACCAGCTGGCCCAGAGCCGCATCCAGGTGGCGCAGGACCTGGTGGCCACGTACCGGGCGCTGGGCGGCGGCTGGACCATATCCCGGGACGTGCCCCGGGATATGGCGGACGCGCGGTGAGGGCGTCTATCCGGCAGTCGCGAACAGGTCGCCCGTGACTGCCGGGCGGCGGGCGGGGCGGCGTCCTTCCAGCGTCAGCAAGTAGTCCTTGGCTTCCAGCCCGCCGGCGAAGCCGGTCAGGGTACCGTCCATGCCCACCACCCGGTGGCAGGGCGCGATGATGGAGATGGGGTTGCGCCCATTGGCGGCCCCCACCGCCCGCACCGCCGCAGGCTTGCCGATCTGCCGGGCGATGTCGCTGTAGCTGCGCACCTCGCCATAGGGGATGGTCAGCAGCGCCTGCCACACCTGTTTCTGGAAATCCGTGCCGGCGAAGGACAGCGGCACGTCGAACACCGTCAACTCCTTGCCGAAGTAGGCCCACAACTGTCGTTCGGCCTCATTCAACACCGGATGGTCGGGGGCCGGGACCAGCGGACCCAGCCGCACCCGGCCCGGCCGGTCATTCTCCCACAGGATGGCTGCCAGACCCTCATCGCCGGCCAGCAGGGTCAGCCGTCCGACGGGGGAGGGCAGGTACCTGAACGCAAACGTGGCAGTGCCGGTCATGGCGGCAAGCTCCTCATCCGGGGAAGCGGCCAGGGTGGCAAAACGATGAGGCCAGGGGCAAGGGCGCTCATCACAGGCACCGGGCCCTTGCCCCATCCCGGTTTTAGGGAGGGCATCGTTATATTTGTTGAAATATAGCGCACCTAGAACGTCGCGTTTCAGGTAGCGGACGCGGAATACCTTTGGTTGGGTAATAAACTTTGCGCATGACGCAACCAATTTTCTGAATTTAGTTAATGAGAACGGTTATCAATGGAGCCGTCTTCATTCGCCGCCCGAGAAATTCACCGCCAATAACTTGACGGGCTGCGGCCGCGTCTTATGATGCATGTATCCGTCTGCCGGCGTCTGCTTGCCCTTCCCGGGCGGCTTCGGCGTTTGGCAGGGCCGATTTTCACGGGAGCGTGTGAGACATGGATCTCAGTCGTCGCGGCTTTATCAAGCTGACCGGCGCGGGACTGGCGGTCTCCAGCATGGGCGCGCTGGGCTTCGGCTCGGCGGGCACCGCGCTGGCGGCCTCGGTCCGGCCCTTCAGGTTGACCGCCGCCACCGAAACCCGCAACACCTGCACCTATTGCTCGGTGGCCTGCGGCATCCTCATCTACAGCCAGGGCGATCGCGCGAAGAACGTGAAGTCCTCGGTCATCCATATCGAGGGTGATCCGGACCATCCCGTCAACCGCGGCACGCTGTGCCCCAAGGGCGCCGGCCTGCTGGACATCGTCCGCGCCCCGGGCCGCCTGACGGTTCCGAAGTACCGCGCCGCCGGTGCCACGGAGTGGAAGGAGGTCAGCTGGGATTTCGCCCTGGACCGCATCGCCACCCTGATGAAGCAGGACCGCGACGCCAACTTCGTGGAGAAGAACGCGGCGGGCGACACGGTCAACCGGTGGCTGTCCACCGGCATGCTGGCGGCCTCCGCGTCCTCCAGCGAGACGGCCTACGCCACGTGGAAGGTCGCCCGCTCGCTGGGCATGTTGGCATTCGACAACCAGGCGCGTGTCTGACACGGACCGACGGTGGCCAGTTTGGCCCCAACATTCGGTCGCGGTGCGATGACCAACACCTGGCAGGACATTAAGAACGCCAATGTCGTGCTGGTGATGGGCGGCAATGCCGCCGAGGCGCATCCTTGTGGTTTCAAATGGGTGATCGAGGCCAAGATCGAGAACAAGGCCAAGCTGGTCGTTGTCGATCCCCGCTTCACCCGCACGGCCTCCGTGGCCGACGTTTACGCCCCGATCCGGCCGGGCACCGATATCGCTTTCCTCAGCGGCGTCATGCGCTACCTGCTGGAGAACTATGCGATCCAGCACGCCTATGTGAAGGCCTACACCAACGCCAGCCTGATCGTTAAGGAAGGCTATGGCTTCGAGGATGGGCTGTTCACCGGCTATAACGAGGAAAAGCGCAGCTACGACAAGTCCAGCTGGGATTACGAGCTGGATGAGCAGGGCTACGCCAAGTCCGACGACACCTGGCAGCATCCGCGCTGCGTTATCAACCTGCTGAAGCAGCATGTCGCCCGGTACACGCCCGAGTTGGTGTCCCGCATCTGCGGCACGCCGCAGGACAAGTACCTGGAGATCTGCAAGATCTTCGCTAGCACGGCGGCGCCGGACAAGGCGCTGACCAGCCTGTTCGCGCTGGGGTGGACGCAGCATTCCGTGGGGGCGCAGAACATCCGCGCCATGGCCATGGTGCAGCTGCTGCTGGGCAACATCGGCGTCGCCGGTGGCGGCATGAACGCGCTGCGCGGTCATTCCAACATCCAGGGCCTGACCGACGTCGGCCTGATGTCCAACCTGATGCCAGGCTACATGACCATTCCGAAAGATTCGGACGTCACCCTGGACAAGTATCTGGAGACCAAGCAGTTCAAGCCGCTGCGGCCAGGGCAGACCAGCTACTGGCAGAACTACCGCAAGTTCTTCGTCAGCTTCCAGAAGGCCCTGTATGGCGATGCCGCCAAGGCCGAGAACAACTGGGCCTACGACTGGCTGCCCAAGCTGGACGTGGACGGCTACGACGTGCTGCGCGCGTTCGAGCGCATGGATAATGGGCAGATGAACGGCTACATCTGCCAGGGCTTCAACCCCATGCAGGCCTTCCCCGACCGGGGCAAAATCCGTCGCAGCCTGTCCAAGCTGAAGTATCTGGTGGTTATCGACCCGCTGGATACGGAGACGGCCAACTTCTGGCAGGATTACGGGCCGCAGAACCCGTCCAAGCCGGCCGAGATCCAGACCGAGGTGTTCCAGCTGCCCACCACCTGCTTCGCGGAGGAGGATGGCTCGCTCGTCAACTCCGCCCGCTGGCTGCAATGGCACTGGAAGGCGGCGGACGCGCCGGGCGAGGCCAAGCCCGACCTGTGGATCATGGCTGGGCTGTATCACCGCCTGAAGTCCATGTACGCCAAGGACGGTGGCGCCTTCCCCGACCCCATCCTGAACCTCAGTTGGTCCTATGCCGACCCGGCGGAGCCGCAACCGGCCGAGCTGGCGCGGGAGATGAACGGCCGCGCCCTGGTCGACATCAAGGACGACACGGGTGCGGTGGTGCTGAAGGCGGGGCAGCAGCTGGATGGTTTCGCCCAGCTGCGCGACGACGGCACGACCATGTCCGGCTGCTGGATTTTCGCCGGCTGCTGGACGGAGAAGGGCAACCAGATGGCCCGGCGCGACGCGTCGGACCCGCGCGACGCCGGCATCGCCCCCAACTGGGCGTGGGCTTGGCCCGCCAACCGCCGCATTCTGTACAACCGCGCCAGCGCCGACCTGGACGGCAAGGCGTGGAACCCGCACAAGCCCGTCATCCAGTGGAACGGGTCCAAGTGGGTGGGCTTCGACGTGCCGGACTATGGCCCGACCGTGAAGCCGCAGGACGGGGTCGGCCCCTTCATCATGAACCAGGAAGGGCAGGGTCGCCTGTTCGCCCGGGGCCTGATGGTCGAGGGCCCGTTCCCCGAGCATTACGAGCCATTCGAAAGCCCGGCTGAGAACGTGCTTCACCCCAAGGTGAAGAGCAACCCGGCCGCCCGCGTCTTCCCCAACGACCGCAAGGCCATGGGCACGGCGCAGGACTTCCCCTATGTCGGCACCACCTACCGCCTGACCGAGCACTTCCACTATTGGACCAAGCATTCGCTGATCAACGCCATCCTCCAGCCGGAGGAATTCGTGGAGATCGGCGAGGCCCTGGCCAAGGAGAAGGGCATCGAGCAGGGCGGCTGGGTCAAGGTGTCGTCCAAGCGCGGCCAGGTGATCTGCAAGGCCTTCGTGACCAAGCGCATCAAGCCGCTGATGGTGGACGGCAAGCCGACCCACGTCATCGGCTGCCCCATCCACTGGGGCTTCACCGGCGTGGCCCGCAAGGGCTACGGCGCCAACACCCTGACGCCGTTCGTGGGCGACGCCAACACCAACACGCCGGAGTTCAAGGCCTTCCTGCTCAACATCGAGAAGACCAGCGCGCCCCCCGCGGTGGACGTGGCCCAGGGGCCGCGTGACGCCCAAGGGGTGCCGAAGTCGCTCACCAAGGTGGGGAGCCTGTGATGGCCGACCTGCAATCCCAAGACTACATCCGCCGGTCGGCCACCAACCTGACGCCGCCCTCGGCGCGCCACCATGAGCTTGAGGTGGCCAAGCTGATCGACGTCAGCCGCTGCATCGGCTGCAAGGCCTGCCAGTCCGCCTGCATGGAATGGAACAACCTGCGGCCGGAGATGGAGGAGTTCCAGGGCGCGTACGAGAACCCGCACGACCTCAACCCCGGCACCTGGACCCTGATGCGGTTCGCCGAGTATGAGGACGAGCAGGGGAACCTGGAGTGGCTGATCCGCAAGGACGGCTGCATGCACTGCGAGGATCCGGGCTGCCTCAAGGCCTGCCCAGCCCCGGGCGCCATCGTCCAGTACGCCAACGGCATCGTCGACTTCATCAGCGAGAACTGCATCGGCTGCGGTTATTGCGTGAAGGGCTGCCCCTTCAACATCCCGCGCATCAGCGCCCAGGACCACAAGTCGTACAAGTGCACCTTGTGTTCCGACCGCGTGGGCGTGGGGCTGGAGCCGGCCTGCGTGAAGACCTGCCCCACTGGGGCCATCATGTTCGGCTCCAAGGACGACATGAAGGACTGGGCGGGCGAGCGCATCGCCGAACTGAAGGAACGCGGCTTCCAGAACGCCGGCCTCTATGACCCGCCGGAGGTGGGCGGCACGCACGTCATGTACGTGCTGCACCACGCCGACAAGCCCTCGCTTTACTCCGGCCTGCCGGACAAGCCCCACATCAGCGCGCTGGTGGGGGCGTGGAAGGGCTTCCTGAAGCCGGTGGCCCTGGCCGGCCTGGCCTTCGCCGCCGTGGGCGCCTTCGTCCATTCCATCGTCTCCGGCCCCAATGAGACGACGGAAGCCGATGAGGCCCATGCCCGGTTGGAAATGGAGAAGGCAAAACGGAGTGGGGGGAACGGGGCCAAGGGGGAAGGGAGTGCGACGTCATGAGCTATCCCAAGGGAACCATCGTCCGTAATTCCACCCTGACCCGGGTGAACCACTGGATCACCGGGCTCTGCTTCGTGCTGCTGACCCTGTCGGGCCTGGCCATGTTCCATCCCGTGTTCTTCTGGCTGTCGAACCTGTTCGGCAGCGGACAATGGATGCGGGCGCTGCACCCCTGGCTGGGCGTGTGCCTGATCGTCAGCTTCCTGGGCCTGTTCATCCAGTTCTGGCGGGACAACCTGTGGAACCGCGACGACGTGGAGTGGGCCAAGTCGCTGGACAAGGTGCTGGACAACCGGGAGGAGGAGGTGCCGCCCGTCGGCCGCTTCAACGCCGGCCAGAAGGTGGTGTTCTGGGGCATGGCGCTGATCATCCCGGTGCTGTTCGTCACCGGCATCCTGATCTGGGAGGTTTATTTCGGGGAGGCCACCTCCATCGAGACGCAGCGCGTCGCCGTGCTGATCCACAGCATGGGGGCTATAGGCGCCATCCTGATCTGGATCACGCATGTCTACGCCGCGCTGTGGGTGAAGGGCTCCATGCGGGCCATGCTGCACGGCTGGGTCACCCCCGGCTGGGCCCATCGGCATCACCGCAAGTGGTTCCGCAGCCTGGTCGCCAGCGGCTCCCCCGGGCCGACGTCGGACAGCACGGCCAAATTCCGCGATTAGTGTTTATTGAAAGTTCCCTCAGGCGCCGGGCGCCCGCATCCGCGGGCTTGGCTGGTCCTCGAGTTCCAGTCCGCTCCGCTCCCCGGAACTCTCCGGCGGATGCGGTCGCATCCTACAACGGCATGAGGGCAGCCTCATGCCGTTGGTATGGAGCGTATAAAGGGCCTATCTATCGGGGGCGCGGTCGGATCAGGCCTCGCCCCCGAGTGCTTTTTCAGGAGTCTGATCATGAGACAGGGTGAAGTGGCGCCCAAGGCGCCGTGGATCGGCAACCCCCAAGGCGGGGTGACGGCGCCGGCCCCCATTATCCTGCCCGATCCGTCCACACGCTTCGCCCGTACCTCCGGGCGGCTGGGCGTGCTGGCGATCGACCATCCCATGGCGCAGTGGCTGGAGTTTTTGTGCGAGCTGTCGCAGGCTCAGCACGAGGCGGCCGACATGATCGACGTGACCGCCCCGGACGCCGACGACGTCGCCACGGCCACCGACGCCGGCATGCCGCCCCTGGCCGCCGATGGCCATGAGCGCGACATCGTCTGGCGCGAGGCGCTGACCCTGATCCTGCGCCATTTCGACCGCCTGCCCGAGGTGCCGGATCTGGTGGCCTCCGTCATCGACAGCCTGAACGAGGTGGACGGCGACACGCTGGAATACCTGGCCAACGACTTCCTCAGCGGCAACGTCGCGCCGGAGGATGCCGGCCGCGCCGTCTTCATCGCGGCGGCCCTGCAGGTCTATTTCACCAAGCTGGCCGCCACCCTGGACGAGTCCCAGGTGCATTTGCTGCCGGAACGCGGCCTGTGCCCCTGCTGCGGTTCCACCCCGGTGGCGGGCGTCATCACCGCCTCGGGCTCCACGCCCGGCGTGCGCTACCTCTACTGTTCCCTCTGCTCCACCGCCTGGAACCATGTGCGGGCGGTGTGCATCACCTGCGGGCAGTCGGCCCACCTGTCGCTGAAAAGCGTGGAGGGGGAGAACGGCGCCGTGCAGGTGGAAACCTGCGACGACTGCCACACCTACGCCAAGATGCTGTACGTGGCCAAGGACCCCAGGCTGGACCCCTATGCCGACGATTTGGCCAGCCTGGGCCTGGATCTGATGGTGGCCGAGGTCGGCTGGCTGCGCCATGCGCCCAATCCGCTGCTGCTGGCGTAGGGAGAGACGGCCCCGGTTGATGATATCGGGGCCGGTTCCCTTAGACCGTCACCACCAGCTTGCCGAACTGCTGGTTCGATTCCAGGTGGCGGTGGGCCGCCACGATGTCGTCGAAGGCGAAGCTGCGGTCGATGATGGGCTTCAGCGCGCCGGACTCCAGGCCCTTGAGCACGAAGGCCTTGGCCGCCGCCAGCCGCGCGGGGTCGGTGGTGATCTCGTGGATCAGATATCCCCGCAGCGTCAGGCTCTTGCCCAGCACGGTGAACAGGGGGAAGGGCGTCGGCTCGGGGCTCAGCGCGCCGTACTCGATCAGGATGCCGCCCCGGGCCATGGCGGCGGTCAAAGGCGTGAAGATGGGGCCGCCGATGGGGTCGAACACCACGCGCACGCCCTCGGGCCCCGCGATCTCCGCCAGCCGCGCCTCCAAATCCTCCTCCGCCGATGCGACGACATAGGCGGCCCCGGCCTCCAGCAGGGCCTGGCGCTTGGCATGCGTGCGGGTGACGGCGATGGGGGTGGCACCCACCATGCGGGCGATCTGGATGGCGGCCAGGCCCACGCTGCTGCTGGCCGCCGTGATGACGACGACATCGCCGGCCGCCAGCTTGGCCAAGTCGATCAGGGCGCCATAGGCGGTGACGTACTGCATCCAGGTGGCGGCGGCCTCTTCCCAGCTGAGGGTGGCCGGGTGCTTCACCACCAGATGCTGGGGAAAGTTGGCCAGTTCGGCGTAGGCGGGCCACTCGATCTGTGAGGGCGGCGGCACCACGCTGACGGCATCGCCAACCTTGAGGCCTTCCACGCCGGCGCCCAGGGCCGCCACCTCGCCGGCCGCCTCGAAGCCCAGGCCGCTGGGCCAATTCTCCACCGTTTCGATATAGGCGCCGGTGCGCAGCATGGACTCCGCCCGGTTCAGGCCCAGCGCCTTGACGCGGATCTGCACCTGCCCGACGCCGGGGGGCGGCACATCGGCCTCCTCGATACGCAGGACTTCGGGGCCGCCATGCTCATGAAAGCGGATAACGCGTGCCATGGTCATTCACTCCAAATCAATTGACAGGAATGAACATGAGCGTGATCGCCAGGTGGGATAAATGGGCTAGGATGCAGAACACTACGAACCAATGGTTTTCAATATGGACCGGTTGGGCAGCATGGCCGTCTTCGTCAAGGCGGTGGATCTGGGGTCTTTCGCCGCCGCCGCGTCAGCGCTGGGGGTGTCCGGCCCCATGGTGGGCAAGCACATCCGTTTCCTGGAGGAACGGCTGGGCGTGCGGCTGCTGAACCGCACCACACGGCGGCAGAGCCTGACGGATTTCGGCCGGGCCTATTACGAGCGCTGTCGCGTCGTGCTGGCGGAGGCGGACGCGGCCGACGCCCTGGCCGCCGACCAGCTGGGGGAGCCGCGCGGCCGGCTGCGCGTGACCATGCCGGAGCATTTCGGGCGCCGCTGCGTCGTGCCCGTGCTGCTGCAACTGGCGCGGCGTTATCCGGCGCTGGAGCTGGATTTGTCGCTGGGCGATCGCCTGGTCGATTTGGTGGAGGAGGGGTTCGATCTGGCCATCCGCACCGGCGGCCTGGCCGACCGCGCCGGCCTGATCGCCCGGCGCGTGGCGCGCCAGCGTATGGTGGTCTGCGCCGCCCCCGGCTACCTTGCGGCGCATGGCGCACCGACGGATCTGGATGACCTGGCCCGGCATGAGGGCATCATTTACCGCCGCTCCGCCCGCATTCCGCAATGGCTGTTCCCGCGCGACGGGCGCCCGGCGGTGGAGGTGCTGCCCCGCCACCGCATCCAGCTGGACGATCTGGAGACCATCGCCGACCTGGCCGTGGCCGGCATGGGTCTGGCCTGGCTGCCCTCCTGGCTTATCCGTGAACAGCTGGCGTCGGGCGCGCTGGTGACGGTGTTGCCGGACCAGCCGGAATATCTCTATGATGTCCATACCCTGTGGGTGCAGACGCCGCACCTGCCCCTTAAGGTGCGGGCGGCGGTGGATGCCCTGGCCGCCGCCCTGCCGGGCTACATGGGGCCGCGTTGCGACCCGGGGGGCGACCCGGGGGGCGAGGGCTAGAACAACGCCACCGCCAGATAGCCGCCGACGATGCCCAGCAGCACCACGCCGGCGATGACGGCGGCCAGCGCCTTGGGCGGGAAGGAGCGGTGCAGCATGGCGATGGACGGCAGGCTGACGGGCGGCAGGGTCATCAGCAGGGCGCCGGCCGGCCCCACGCCCATGCCCAGCGACAGCATGGCCTGGATGATGGGAACTTCGCCCGCCGTGGGGATGACGAACAGCGTGCCGGCGATGGCGAAGGCGGCGATCCAGATGAACTGGTTGCCGATCTCCGGCCCGATGGCGGGAAACAGCCAGGCGCGGGCGGCGCCTAAGGCCAGGACGATGACGACGTATTCCGGGATCAGGCGCACGGCCATGCGGCCCAGGATTTTGAGCCAGCGGACGAAGGGGTTCTGCGCCTCCGCCTCCGCCTGCAGGGCCAGCAGGGCGGCTGCCTGATCGGGCATGGGGCTGACGCGGTTGGCCAGCAGGCCCAGGCCCAGCACCATCACCAGCCCCAGGGCCAGGCGCAGGCCCGTCCACTGCCAGCCCAGGACGAAGCCGATGAAGACCAGGGTGGCGGGGTTCAGCACGGTGTTGCCCAGCCAGAAGGCCATGGCCGCCCCCGGCGCCGCCTGCTGACGGCGCAGGCCCATGACCACCGGGGCGGCGCAGCAGGTGCACATCATGCCGGGCAGGGACAGCAGGCCGCCGGCCAGCACGCTGCCGAAGCCGGTGCGGCCCAGCAGGCGCGCCACCCAGGTAACGGGCAGTAGTGCCTGGATGGCGGAGCCCAGCAGCAGGCCCAGCACCATGGCCTGCCAGATGGCCTTGCCATAGGCCAGGGCATAGCCCACGGCCGCGTCCCACGACGGGGCCGGGGCGGCGGCGTCGGTGCCCATCAGGATGGACTTGCCGATGGCGTGGTTGGCCGCCGCCGCGAAGGCGCGGGCGTAATAGGGCGACCATTTCACGTAGAACAGGCCGGCGATGGCGATCAGGGCGACGATGGCGATTCCCACCATGGGGTGGGGGCGTCCGGGGGCGGGCGATGACTTCGCGGCTGTCAGTTCCATGGGGCGCGTCCGTGGCATAGGCTGGGTCACGCGGGGGGCGGCATGTCCCCCACGTCTTGGACCCGACCGGGCCACGGTTCGGCGTCGGGAGCCCCGCTATCGCCGTCCCCGATGGTGGGTGTCGTGGCGATAGGCATCCTCGATCGAACAACTGCGGTCTTAACGCCGCTTGCAAATAAGGGCAATGTCCTTATTTGCGATGCGGTTGGTTTGCCTGCAGACAATACAAAAACCGGTCTTCCATACAATTGAAGGCGATAGAAATGTCCAATGACCCGATACGTTTGACCGATCTCGCCCACGGTGGGGGGTGTGGCTGCAAGCTGGCGCCGGCGGTGCTGCAGCAGCTGCTGGCGGGCCAGCCGCAGACGGCCGGCTACGCCAACCTGCTGGTGGGGACGGAAACGGGGGACGACGCCGCCGTCTGGCAGCTGGACGACCGCCATTGCATCATCGCCACCACCGACTTCTTCATGCCGGTGGTGGACGACCCGCGCGACTTCGGCCGCATCGCCGCCACCAACGCGCTGTCCGACGTCTACGCCATGGGCGGCCGGCCCCTGTTCGCGCTGGCCATCCTGGGCATGCCATTGGGCAAGCTGGCGCCCGAGGTGGTGCGGGAGATTCTGGCCGGCGGCGCCAGCATCTGCGCCGAGGCCGGCATTCCCGTGGCCGGCGGCCATTCCATCGATTCAGGGGAGCCCATCTACGGCCTGGCCGTCATCGGCGTCGCCCCGCCCCAGGCCATCCGCCGCAACGCCACGGCCAGGGCGGGCGACGCCCTGATCCTGACCAAGGGCCTGGGCGTCGGCGTCTATTCCGCCGCCTTCAAGAAGCAGACGCTGGATGCCGCCGGCTACGCCGAGATGGTGGCCAGCACCACCTTGCTGAACCGCGTCGGCGCCACCCTGGCGCAAGATCCCGACGTGCACGCCATCACCGACGTCACCGGCTTCGGCCTGCTGGGCCACGGCCTGGAGATGGCGCGGGGCGCCGGGCTGACGCTGGCGGTGGAGTGGGACCGTTTGCCGTTCCTGTCCCAGGCCGCCCAATTAGCCCAGGCCGGCTTCATCACCGGCGCCTCCAACCGCAACTGGTCCAGCTATGGCGAGGAGACGCGCCTGCCCCCCGACTTGGCTCCCTGGCGCCGCGCCCTGCTGACCGACCCGCAGACCTCCGGCGGCCTGCTGGTCGCCGTGGCGCCGCAACGGGCGGAGGAGATCCGCCGCCAGATCGTGGACGCCGGCTATCCCATGGCCCGCATCATCGGCCGCGTGACGGAAGGGGAACCGGTGGTGCGTGTGGCGTGAACTGCCCGCCGTCAGTAGACCGCGCCGCGGGTGACGCTTTCGAAGGTGAACTCTCCGGAGCCATCCCGCCGGGTTTCTGCCTTCTTAAACAGGGCGGTTTCCTTATAGCCGCCTTTCACGCGCATGGTTAGCCACGCCGGCTTATTGATTACGTCCGGCGGCAACA
This sequence comes from Nitrospirillum bahiense, assembly GCF_007828025.1. Lineage (NCBI taxonomy): Bacteria > Pseudomonadati > Pseudomonadota > Alphaproteobacteria > Rhodospirillales > Azospirillaceae > Nitrospirillum > Nitrospirillum bahiense. The sequence continues at coordinate 26,276 of NZ_VITO01000028.1, read as the reverse complement.
ACGTCACGGCACCCGGTTTGCTGCCCGCCGCGTAGGGGAAAATCGTCAAAAAGTATTCGCGCATGTCTGCTTGTTGCGCCGGCTTGAAAAGTGTTGTGATGCCCACGTCCCCTTCACGCCTAATCGGTACGTTGAAGGACGGATTGAGGGTCAAGTCGGCGGGGGAGACGTAAAACCGTGTTGCGTCGTAAAGCACCTCGATGCTGCTGATCCGGACGCCATTGATCCAGACCAGCAGACCGGGGTCGGTATCGATGGTGATTCCGATCTGCCCAGCGGCGCCCGCCCCCGCCGGCCCGCTGATGGCCTGACTGGGACCGCCATCGCCATAACGCGGAAAGTCGGAGATGTACCGCGCGTTGAAGCTCTTCTCAATGTAGGCGTATGCCGCGTGGCTCATTATCCCCCCTGGCAGGTTCAGCCAACCTTCCCATTTCAGACGGTCGCGCAGAGGTGGAATTATCTCGAAACTTTTGCCCGCTGAGTAGCTTGAAATTGGCGGAAGGGAATGGGAGTCGAACCCACCCGGGACAGTCTCGCTGCCCCACCCGGATTTGAAGTCCGGACGCCCCACCAGGGGCGATTCCCTTCCGTCTAAACCACTGAACTCACAAAACCACAGGCGGGCCAAACAAGTCCAGCCGGTGCGGATTGATGCGGCGCAGGTCACCCCGGCGCAAGGTCACGCCGTGGCGGTCGAAGAAGTCCAGGATCTGGATGGCGACCTTGCGGCCGTTGTCCATGCGGTCGCGGAAGGCCGCCGCCACGAAGGTGCCGCCGGGGGCCTGGGCCGCCACGTCCACGGCGATGGCCACCATCTCGCGCACCGTGTCGCGCAGGAAGAAATGATCGTGCGCCACCTGGTCGGCCCAACCCATGCGGCCGGCCAGCTTCAGGATGCGTCGCACCTCCCCCTCATCCCGGCCGGTGTCGGCGGCGATGTCGCGCACCCGCGGCGGGCGGAAGCGCATCTCCCCGCCCAGCAGGGGGGCGAGGTCGGCCCACGCCGCTTCATCCGCCGGCGCCAGGCGCACGACGTGGCCGGAGAGGCGGATGAAGGCGCCGTCCAGCGCCACCAGGCCCTCCGCCACCGCCCGGCTTATCGCCTGGGCGAAGACGGGGGCGGGCAGGCGGGGCTGCACGGCCAGGCGCAGCTTCTCCCGCCCCATGCCCTGCAGGTCCGGGTTTTCGGCGTGATAGGCTGCCAGCGTTTCCGACAGATGGGCCAGGAAGGCCGCCCAGCGTTCCGCCGACAGGGCGGTGCGAGCCTCCCCGTGTTCCAGCACCACGAGGTCCAGCGCCGCGGCCAGCGCCTCCGCCGTGCCGTCGGGTAGGGCGTGGTCGCGGACGAAGGCGGTCAGGTCGGCATGGTGCGGCGGGATGGCCAGCAGGGCGGCGAGGGCGGCCCAGGGCTCCGGTAGGGCCAGGGCGATGCGCTGGGCCACGCGCTCCGCCGTGCGCCGCCGGCGGGGCGGGGGGCGCAGGTCGATGAAGCGGCCGCCGCCCAGGGTGTGCTGGGCCGAGACGTCGCGGATGACGTAGCGGTCGCCCACGGCCGCGGCGATGGGCCGCTCCAGCACCAGTTGCACCTGCGTGGCCTCGCCGCCCGCCAGGGCCTCTTCCGACAGCAGGACGACACGGGCGCCCACCTCCGCTGCCGCGTGGTGCAGGCGCACGGGGAACCATTGCGCCAGCGGCTTGGCTCCCGCCTCACGCGGCAGCAGGCGCAGGCTGGCGTCGATGCGGTCGGTGGGCGCGTGAAGGGCTGGCGCCAGCACCATGTCGCCCCGGTGCAGGGCTTCCTTGGTGATGTCGGGGCCAGCCAGGTTCAGGGCGCAGCGGTCACCGGCGCGGCCTTCCTGTGCCACCGCGTTCTGCGCGTGCAGCGAGCGGACGCGGGCCGGCAAACCGGATGGGCTGATGGCGACACTGTCGCCCACGCGCACCCGGCCGGACAGCACCGTCCCCGTCACCACCACGCCCACGCCGGTCAGGGTGAAGGCGCGGTCGATGGCCAGGCGGAAGGCGCCGGGGTCGGCCGCCGTTCTCGCCATCGCCTGGGCGCGGGCCTCCCCCTCCAGCCGCTGGCGCAACGCATCGATGCCGGCGCCGCTGAGGGCGGAGACGGGCAGGATGTCGGCGCCGGCCAGGCTGGTGCCGTCCAGCGCGGCCCTGATCTCCGCCGTCACGGCCGCCAGGCGGTCGGGCGTGGCCAGGTCCGCCTTGGTCAGGGCCACCAGGCCGTGGCGGATGCCCAGCAGATCGATGATGGCCAGGTGCTCGCGCGTCTGCGGCATGACGCCGTCGTCGGCCGCCACCACCAGCAGGGCGTAGTCGATGCCGCTGGCGCCCGCCACCATGGTGTGGACGAAGCGCTCATGCCCCGGCACGTCGACGAAGCCCAGCGTGGGGCCGGCACCTTCGGGTCCATCTGGCAGAGGCAGGTAGGCGAAGCCCAGGTCGATGGTGATGCCCCGGGCCTTCTCCTCCTTCAGCCGGTCGCCATCGACGCCCGTCAGCGCCCGCACCAGGGCCGTCTTGCCATGGTCGATATGGCCGGCGGTGCCGATGATCATGGCAGCATGAGCCCTTGGAGCGTGGTGATGAAGGCGTCCTCATCACGCAGGCAGCGCAGGTCCAGGATCAGGCGCCCATCCTCGATACGGCCGATGATGGGGCGTGACAGGGCGCGGAAGGCGGCCGCCAGCGCGCTCAACGCCGCCCCGCCCGCGCGGATGGCCAGGCCGGCGCTGGGCAGCGTGTCCAGTGGCAATGCGCCGGAGCCGATCTGGCTGTCGCAATCGCACACCCCCACCGTAAAGCCATCGCCCAGCACCTGGGCCAGCACGGGCGCCAGACGCCGGGCCTGCTCCGCGATCTCCCCCTGGGGGCGGGACAGCAGGGCCAGGGTGGGCAGGCGCTGGGCCAGACGGTCGGGGTCGCGGTACAGCTTCAGCGTCGCCTCGATGGCGGCCAGCCGCACCTTGTCCACCCGCAGGGCCCGTTTCATGGGGTTGCGGTTGAGGGCGGCGATCAGGTCACGGCGCCCGACGATGAAGCCCGCCTGTGGCCCGCCCAGCAGCTTGTCGCCGGAGAAGGTGACCAGGTCCGCCCCCTCCGCCACCGCCTCGCGCACCGTTGGTTCGCGCTTCAGGCCATAGGCGGACAGGTCCACCAGCGTGCCGGAGCCGAGGTCGTTCACCAGGGGCACGGTGGCGGCCTGGGCGATGGCCGCCAATTCCGGCGCCAGCACTTCCTTGGTGAAGCCCTGGATGCGGTAGTTGCTGGTGTGGACCTTCAGGACCAGGCCGGTCTCGGGCGTCAGCGCGCCCTTGTAGTCCTTGGCGTGGGTACGGTTGGTGGTGCCGACCTCCACCAGCCGGGCGCCGGCCTGGGCCATGATGTCGGGCATGCGGAAGGCGCCGCCGATCTCGATCAGCTCCCCGCGCGAGACGATGGCGTCGCGGCCCCGGGCCAGGGTGTTCAGCACCAGCAGCACGGCGGCGGCGTTGTTGTTGACGACGGTGGCGTCCTCCGCGCCCGTCAGTTCGCATAGCAGGGCGCGGATATGGTCGTCACGCTCGCCGCGCTTGCCGTCCTCCAGGTCGAATTCCAGGGCCACCGGATCACCCATGGCGGCCAGGGCCGCGTCCATGGCCTCCCGCGCCAGCAGGGCGCGGCCCAGGTTGGTGTGCAGCACCGTGCCCGTCAGATTGAACAGCGGGCGCAGGTTGGACCGGCTGGTATCCTCCAGCCGAGCCGCCGCCAGGGCGGCCACGGCGTCGGTGTCAGGCACGGTGCCATCGCCGGCCAGCAGGGCGGCCCGGGCCTCGGCCAGCACGGCGCGGATGGCGTCCGTCGCCGCCGTCCGGCCGTGACGGTCCAGCAGGGGGGATGCGGCGGGGTGGGAAAGGACGGCGCTGATGGACGGCAGATCGCGGAGGTGCACGGGGACAGGGCACTTTCGTTGGAGTGTTCCCCCTTTTGGCACATTTAAGAATTTGGTCAATCCCACCGAAAACAAGCACGCCGCCAAGCCATACCTAGGTATGGGCGACCCAGGCCCTAAAACGCCAGGCCCAGCCCGATGGTCCAGCCGCGCACGCCGTTGCCAATGATGGCCGACCCGCGCAGCGTCACGCCCTCGATGCCATAGCCCAGGTGGGGCGTCACCACCTCCAGCCCGCCGCCCACCTCCAGGAACTTGTCGAAGCCCAGGAAATCCTGCTGAGACCCGATCAGGATGTTGCCCCGGCTGAAGGCGATCCAGCGAAGGTCGTCGGCGAACAGATGACCCAGCGGGCCGTCCAGCTGGGCATTGACGGTGGCGAAGCCGAAGCTGCCGGTGGATTTCAAGGACGGGTCGCTGACGCGGCTGGGGATGTCGGCGAACTCGCTGAAGCGGCCCATCAGGTGCAGGCGCAGATCGTCGGGCAGGGTGCGTTCGTGCAGCACCTCCACCCCGCCGCCGGCCAGGAAGCTGTCGATGCGCATGCTGGTAAGAATGCCGCCCGTGCTCTCCCGCAACAGGTCGGCATTGGGGCCGGCGAATTCCCCGCTGCCGCGGATGCGGGTGTAGCCGCCCAGGGCGACCGGCCGGACGGAGGTGGAACCGCCGATCGGGATGTCCAGGCCGAAGCCCCCCAGGGCGGAATAGGATTTGTAGTTTTCCTTCACCACGTCCGGCGCGCCGGTATCGGCGCCCAAGGCCGTCTGGTGCCAGGCCGTCTCATAGCCCAGCGTCACCTCCAGGTAGGGGGCGACGCTGTCGGTATCGTCCTTGTCGCGGAAGCTGTGGGTGATGGGCAGCTTGTAGCCGTGCAGCGTGATCTCATTGCTGCTGTAGCGGGCGGCGCTGGCGTCGGGCGTGCCGCCGAAGACGCCCAGGGTCTCGAAGCCGTGGCCGATGTCCTCCGCCTTCAACTGGTCACGCACCGCGTCGCGTATCGCCTCGGCGCTGACGCCCGAGGTCGTGGTCTGCGCCCGGGCCGTGGGGGGAAATAAAGCGGGGACCAAGGCGGTCGTCAGGGCGGCCGCCAGGGTCGTGCGCCGCCAGGGTGAGAATAGTCCACGCCGATTTTCCATACGCATCGATCCCTGTCTGCCGCCATGCCTGCTAGGGAAATGCCACGCACCCGCCCGCCGGCAAGTTGCCAAGAGGAATAACTATAAAATATTGTAGAATATATTTTATTGACGCAGATGACTGCCGATGTTTGAAATTATCCAACGGCGCAGGCTGGACGGATGAGGTTGGAAATGACGGCGATGGCGAAGGTCGAGCAACAGGCCCAGATGTGGGGTGAGGCGTGCCTGCCCTTGGCGGCGCTGCTGTATCTCATGCTGCTGGGCATGCTGTATGGCGGCGCACCGGTGTGACGCCCGCGTGGACTTTATTGTCCGCGCCCAGCTTGTGGAATATGCCCGGATATGAAAACGGCGGCCACGGGATGACCCGGGCCGCCGTTTCATTTAAGGCTTTAGGCGCTGCGTCAGTTGGTCGCCGGGCGCTGCGAGGTGCGGTCCACCAGGCCGGCCCAGTTGCTGACCGAGATGAAATGGGCATAGGCCAGGGCCAGCCAGCCGCGCTCGCGCCAGCGCTGGAAGTCCTCGGCCGGCAGTTGGTTGAACTTGGCTTCATCGATGACCTTGAAGCCGGCCAGGCTCAGCTTCTGGCCATCCTTCAGGGTGACGTCGGCGCGGTTCTCCACCAGCAGGTCGGCCTTGATCAGGGCCTCCACGAACTCGGTGGTGGCGTTGTAGTGGCCCTGGTAGTCGCTGCAGAAGGCCAGGGCGTTGCGGGTGACCTCGGTGGGCTGACCGCCCTCGAACAGCTTGTTCGGGCCGCCGTGGCTGAGGCTGGAGGCGGCCTCGTCGATGCACAGGGTGAACTCCGCCTTCTCGCGGTTCTCCAGGAAGATGAAGGGGTAGCGGCGGACATAGGCCGGGATGTAGGCGCCGGATTCCCAGGTGCCGTCGGCGTCCACGAACAGGTTCTCGCCATTGCGCAAGCCCAGCAGCGCCACGGCCTGGGGCGGGGCGCCGTCCAGGAACAGGATGGGGTAGTGCTTGCAGGCCAGCGTGAACTCCGCCGCGATCACGGGGACGGAGTTGGAGCCGGCAGCGAACTGGTAGCCGGCGGCGGGCGCCAGCGACAGGTCGCCGTCACGCTCCGCGGCCAGGGGGCGGGGGCGCTGGTAGAAGGCGGGAAGGGTCTGCGTGCTCATCTCTGTTCCAAGTCCCGGATCAATTGGGGTTATGAGTTATGCTGCCGTTGCCTGCGCCGCTGGCGGCCAGGGCCTGGCAATCTTGAAGTTAGTGGTGCCGCGCCCGCCCGTGGTCAACGTCGGGGATGGGGTAATGCCCATCCCCGCACGCTACCACCGATGGCGGGGGGAAGGGCACCGCTATTCATCCCCCCAATTGGACATGGCTCGCCGGGCGTTATTTCGCGGCGCTGAAGAATGGCTCAGAACTTCACCGACACGCGGCTGTAGTAATAGCCGCCGGTGATGCCGAAGGGCGAGAACAGGCCGTATTTGTTCAGGCCGGTCTTGGCGTCGACGATGCCGATGGCGTCGGGATAGACGTCGAACAGGTTGTTGGCGCCCAGGCTGACGCTGATGCGGTCGGTCAGGTCCACGCCCACGTCCAGGTCGGTGACCCACTTGGCGCTGAAGGTGCGGTCGTTGGCGGCCACCGTGCCGGCCTCGGTATAGCTGCCGTAGCGGGTGAGGCGGGTATCGACGTGCAGGCGGTCCCAGTGCCAGTTGGCGGACAGGATGGCCTTGCCGCGCGGCGTGCCGTCGGTCAGGTCCGCCTGGCGCTGTCGGTCGAACAGGGCATAGCCCAGGCTGGACAGCTGGGTCGGTGTCGGCTTGATGTGGGTGATATAGGTACGCGTCCAGCTGTAGGCGGCACCCAGCCGGACGTCGCCGGCATCGCCCAGATCGACCAGGTAGTTGGCCACGGCGTCCACGCCCTCCGTCCGGGTATCGACGGCATTGGTGTAGTACTGCGCTGACAGGCCGGGGGCAAAGCCGGCCCGCTGCAGGATGGTGGAGACGGCGTTGCCGGTCAGCAACCCGGTCTCGACGATGCGATCCTTGATGTCGATGCGGTAGGCGTCCAGCGTCAGCTGCAGGTTATGCACCGGTTCCGCGGTCACGCCGACGCTGTAGTTGGTGGACGTCTCGGGCGTCAGCGGCGTGGCGCCCAGGGCCTTGGCCTCGCCCGAGGTCGCCGGCAGCACCTTGATGGGCAGGGTGATGTAATTGCCGGCGGCGTCCACCGTGCCGGTGAAGGTGGAGGAGGCGTAGATGGTCTGCGCCAGCGAGGGCGCGCGGAAGCCGTTGCTGACCGTGCCGCGCAGGGCGTAGCCGGGCGCCAGTTCATAGCGCGTGGCCAGCTTGCCGCTGGCGGTGTCGCCCACGGCGCCGGTGTAGTGCTCCACCCGGCCGGCGGCGTCCAGCGACCAGGCGGGCGTCAGGTTGGTGGCCAGGTCGATGTAGGCCGCACCGTTGTTACGGGCGATGGCGCCGCTGTCGGCGGGCGAGGTGCCGGTGTAGGAGGCCAGGCCCGGCTGCGGATGCTGTCCGGCGTAGTAGCCGCTGGGAATGACGTAGCTGCCGATGATGTAGCTGGCCGGATCGCCGGGATCGATCTCGTAACGCTCATACCGATGTTCCAGGCCCCAGGCCACGGTCACGGGGGCGGGCAGGCCCAGATCCAGGGCCCGGCTGACGTCCAGGTCGGTGGTCACCTGGTCGAAGATCTGGTCGGCCAGATGGAAATAGGTGGGGCTGGTGGGCCCCAAGGTGGCGTTCAGCGTGTTTTCGCCATCCAGCTTGGCATTGTCGCGGCCGTAGGTGGTGCTGAGGTCCCAGGACCAGGACGCGATCTCACCCCGCCCGCCCACCGTGGTCTGGAAGTCCGTCTCCCAGATGCGGCGCAGGGCGTTGAAGCCGTCGGGATACACCTCGGGCAGGGAGTTGATGTTGTTGGGGAGGAAGCTGCCGGTGTTCTTGCGTGAGCGGCGCTTGGACACGGTGCTGAAGGAATAGAGCGTGATGTCGTCCCCTATCGGCAGTTCCGCGTTGTACGACCCGCTGTAGATCGTCTCCTGCCCCGGGCCGTAGCTGTTGCCGTAGAAGGTGCGATCGGCCGTGGCCTCGCGCGGGTCGCGGGCACCGTTGGCCAGGGGGTTGTACAGGTTGGCCACGCTGGTGGGCGCGGCGCGGCTGGCCGACTGGTTGTCCTTGTAGTCGGCGGAGAGATTGAGGAAGCCTTGCCGGGGCAGGTCCAGGCCGTAATTGGCGGCGACGTGCTTGGTGAAGCCGTCGCCGCCGTAGTTCTGGCCCAGGCTGCTTTCCACGCTGCCACCCTCGGGTGCCTTCTTCAGGATGACGTTGATGACGCCGGCGATGGCGTCGGAGCCGTACTGGGCGGCGGCGCCGTCGCGCAGCACCTCGATATGGTCGATGGCGCCCACGGGGATGAGGTCCAGATCCACCGGTACGCCGCCGTTGGCGATGCGCGCCAGATTGTTGATCAGCGCCGTGTTGTGTCGGCGCTTGCCATTGACCAGCACCAGCGCCTGGTCGCCGTTCAGGCCGCGCATGGTGGTGGAGCGCACAGTCCAGCTGGTGCCGCCGCCGTTGACACCGGGCAGGTTGAAGGACGGCACCAGCTGGTTCAGCAGTTCCTTCAGCCCGACCTTGCCCGTTTCCGCCAAAGCCGCCGAGCCGACGACATCGATGGGGGAGGGGCTGTCGATGGCCGCCCGGCTGCCGCCGCGCAGGCCGGTCACCACCGTTTCCTGCACCGCGTCCAATTCCACACTATCGCTGGCCGGGGCCCCGGTGGTCGCGGTCGCCGGGGCAGGCGGTTCCGCCGCGTGCACCGTGGTGGCCACGGCGGGCAGGGCCACCGCGGTGGCCAGCAGCAGAATCTTGTGACGGCTCAGAATAGCGGCGGCATGCATGTAAAACCCCCTTGGGCCCGACTTGGCACGCCTGCCGGGCTTCCCCGATGTTGAATAAAGCGTTGGGTTTTTAGACAGGCCGCCGCCCTGGCCCGTAAATCGACTTATCCTTGAGGATTTGATGAGGGCACTAAATTGGTAGTCAGGCCGCGCATCATTGCGACGGCCCGCCCGGGATGAGGCCTTGGAAAGGCTGGATTCTCATAATGCATTAAATAAGTGTGAAATATTGAGCTATGCGATATATTGTACATCGCTATGCCGCGGACTCAGGTTGCTGTCTTGCGTGGCAGCATGTGTAATTGGGGTCAATGAGAACCCATGGACAGTGAGGACCGTGCCCCATGCCCCCCAATCTGCCCACCGAGCTGCTGCGCACCTTCGTCGCCATCGTTGACGCCGGCACCCTGCAGAAGGCGACGGAGCGCATCTTCCTGACGCAGTCTGCCCTCAGCCTGCAGATCAAGAGGCTGGAGGATCTGTTGCAGACGCAGCTGTTCCTGCGTGAGGGGCGGCGCCTGACGCTGGCGCCGGCGGGGGTGACCTTGCTGGGTTTCGCCCGCAAGATTCTGGAAATGAATGAGCAGGCGGTCAGCGCCGTTACCGCCGGCGCCTTCGCCGGCCCGGTGCGGGTGGGCATGGTGCAGGACATGACCGACACGCTGCTGACCGGGGTGCTGGCCAGCTACGCCCAGATCCATCCCCAGGCGCAATTGCACGCCCGCATCGCCGGCACCGCCGAACTGCTGGAACAGATGACGGCCGACCGGCTGGATGTGGTGGCGGGCTTCGGCCCGGCGGGGGACCCCAACGGGGTGCTGACCGTGCCGGTGCGCTGGATGGGCAATCCGGAACTGTTGAGTGCCGACGTGCTGCCCCTGGTGGTGCTGGAAACGCCCTGCCGCTTCCGCGAGGCGGCGCTGGCGGCCCTGGACCGCATCGGCCGGCCCCACCGCATCGTGGTGGAAACGCCCAACCTGTCCAGCCTGCGCGCCGCCGTGCGTGCCGGCCTGGGCCTGACCTGCCGCGCCATGGCCTTCGACCCGCTGCCGCCCCTGCCGCTGGGCGTGCTGCCGCCCCTGGCCCCCGTCAGCGTCATCCTGGCCCATCGTCCCAACCCGTCGGAATCCATCACCAGCCTGATCAGTCTGGTGCACCAGGCGATCAGCGCCCAAGGCGCCGGGGACGACGATGGCGAAGAGGATGAGCCGCGGGCCAACGCGGCGTGACGTGACGCGGCCCTTGTCTGACCCGCCGTTAGTCCGGCAATTCGTCACCGGACAGTGGCGGAGCGTCGGGTATACGGGCCAGGAAGGCGGCAAAACCTTCGCCTGAGGCGCCCGCAGCCCGCGCATGCAGAAACGCGGCGGCGGTTTCGATAGAGCGCTCCTGGGGCGGCTCTGATGGTTGCAGCGGATCGGTCTCTTTAACCATCTCGTGGCCACCCGATGGAAAGGCAGCGAATTTCGCACGAATGACGATAGCGAAGCGCGGATGGCCGGACAACGGTCCGGCACATCCCGCAACCTCTCTCAAAACTTACGCATCATATCCCGGCGACTCCCGGGCCAGGCGGCGCAGCAGGCCGGCCCACGGCAGTTTGGCGTGGTCGGGGCGGTGGTTGGCCACTTGCTGGCGCACCTCGGCCTGGGCGTGTTCCGGCGCCAGCAGGATGCCGTCGCGGCCGGCGCTGAGGGTGCGCACCTGCAGGGTGGCGGAGCGTTCCAGGGCGTGTATTCCCAGGAAGGCGTGGGCGGCAGTGGGGCCCAGGGCCAGGGTGCCGTGGTTGCGCAGCAGCATCAGGCTCTTGTCGCCCAGATCGGCCACCAGCCGCTCCCGCTCATCCAGGTGCAGGGCGATGCCTTCATAGTCGTGATAGGCCAGGCGTGGAATGACGGTCAGGGAATGCTGGTTCAGGGGCAGCAGCCCCTCCTTGTGCGCCGAGACGGCGATGCCGTCGGCGGTATGCAGATGGATGACGAACCTGGCGTCATGCCGGGCGCCGTGGATGGCGGAATGGATGGTGAAGCCCGCCGGGTTGATGCCGTATTCCGTGTCGCCCCCCTTTGAGTCGTTCCAAGCCGGCGCCTGCAGGATGTTCCCGTCCAGGTCCACCTTCACCAGGCTGCTGGCCGTGATCTCATCGAAGTACAGGCCATAGGGGTTGATCAGGAAATGCTCCTCCGGCCCCGGCACGCGGGCGGAGATGTGGGTGTAGATCAGGTCAGTCCAGCCGAACAGCGCCACCAGGCGGTAGAGCGCCGCCAGGTCAACCCGCGTCTGCCACTCCGCCTCATCCACCCGCCCCTTCAGGGACTGGATGCCCAGGTAGGATCCGTCCGCCATCCTCATTCTCCATCGCGTTGATTGGCCTTCAGCGTCGATCCACGCGGGCGGGACGTCAAATTGGGGATTTTAAAGCTTGGCTTGAGCGTTCCTTGGGCCGGCCCGCTCAATGGACTGTTGAAACTTATCAAACAGTCGGCGGCGTGCGTGTCCGCTAGCCTGGGTTCTCGCTGCAACGGCATGGGTTCGGATGCATCATGACATGGGGTCGGGATTGGTCGCGGCGGGGCTTCCTGCGGGCGGGTGTGGGGCTGGGCGCGGTTGTCGCCGCCCCGGCGCTGCTGACGGCCTGTGATGACAAAAAGGCGCCCGGCGTCCTGAAGGTGGGGGACCAGCGCGGCGGACTGCAGGCCCTGCTCAGCGCCTGTCCCGATGACAAACCCGGCCTGGACTATCAGGTGGAATGGGCGCAATTCCCCAACGCCGCTCCGGTGATCGAGGCACTGAACGCCCGGGCCATCGACGTGGGCGCGGTGGGCGACGCGCCCTTCGGATTCGGCCTGGCGGGCAAGGCGCAGATCAAGGCGGTTTCCGCCTATCGCTCCAGCGGTGAGGGTACCGCCGTGCTGGTGAAGCCGGACGGCCCGGTCCAGGCGGTGGCCGATCTCGCCGGCCGCACCGTCGCCACCAGCAAGGGCTCCATCGGTCATTTCCTGGTGCTGCGCGCGCTGGCGGAGGCGGGCGTGCCGGTGGACAGGGTGACTATCGCCTTCCTGGCGCCCAACGACGCCAAGGCCGCCCTGCTGGCCGGCAGCATCGACGCCTGGGCCACCTGGGATCCCTACACCGCCCTGGGGGAATTGCACGACGGGCTGAAGGTGCTGGTGAACGCGCAGGGGCGCATGCCCGGCCTTTCCTATCTGCTGTCCACACCGGCGGCGCTGTCCGCCCGCCGCGCCCTGGTGCGGGACTTCGTGGCCCGCATCGACCGGGCACGGGAGTATTCCGCCGCCAAGCCCGACGCCTACGCCGCGGTCTTCGCCCAGCAGACGGGCGTGCCGGCGGAGGTGGCGTCGCTCATGATCCGCCGCACCAACTTCCACCCCGTGGCCCTGGACGACGGTATCATCGCCGACCAGCAAAGCATCGTGGACCAGTTCGCCAAGGTGGGTCTGGGTGGCGACGGCCTGGACGTGCGGCCGGCCTTCGAGCGGGTGCTGTAGGGGCCGCCCGCGTCAGGAGGGCTGGTCGCCCGGCTGCTCATCCACCAGCAGCGTCTCCACCTCCGACGCGCGGGTCAGGGTGATGTCCACCGGGCAGCGGTTGGCTATGGACAGCAGCTTGGCGCGCTGCTCCGCATCCAGGGGGCCTTCCAGGGTGATGGTGCGGGTGAACAGGTCGGCGGGCGTCTGGTCCGGCCGCTTGGTATGCACCACCCGCGTCTGGGCGCGTACCAGGGGCAGGCCCTTGCGCTCCGCATACATGCGCATGGTCATGGTGGTGCAGGCGGCTAAGCCCGCCGACACGAAGTCGTAGGGGGCGAGGCCGCTGTTCAGGCCGCCCACGTCCACCGGCTCGTCCGCCAGAAACTGATGCGGTCCGCTGCGCATGGCCAGCTGATAGCGGCCGCGGCCCGTTTCCGTCGCCAGCACGCCTTCCGCCTCGCCATGCGGGTCCGGAGTTTCCCCCTGCTGCGGCAGGTAGCGGCTGGCCCAGGCGGCGATGACGGCGGCCGCGTAGTCGGCGTCCGCCGGGCGGGTCAGCAGATGGTCGGCGTCGTCCAGCGAGACGAAGCTCTTGGGATGTTTCGCGGCCACGAAGATGCGGGTGGCGTTGTCAATGCCCACCGTCATGTCGCCCGGGGCGTGCAGGATCAGCAACGGGCGGCGCAGGCGGGCGATGCGCGCTGCCAGATCCTGTTCGCGGGCGTCATCGACGAAGCTCTGGCGGATCACGAAGGGCCGGCCGGCCAGATCAACCTCGGCCTCACCCTGCGCCTCGATGCGATTCAGCGCTTCCGGCCCGAAGGTCTGCAGCACGTGGGCAACGTCGGACGGGGCGGCGATGGTCACGACGGCCTTGACCGTGGGCATGTCGCCGGCGGCCGCCAGGGCCGCGGCCCCGCCGAAGCTGTGGCCCACCAGCAGGCTGGGCGGCATGCCCGCCTGGGTCATGGCCGCATAGGCGGCCATCAGGTCATCGACATCGGCCGCGAAGCCGCCGCCGGCGAAGTCACCGCCGCTTTTGCCCAGCCCGGCGAAGTCGAAGCGCAGCACGCCGATGCCGGTCATGGCCAGGGCACGGGCCAGCCGCGTGGTGGCCAGGCTGTCCTTACCGCAGGTGAAGCAGTGGGCGAAGATGGCCCAGCCGCGCGGCGTACCCTCCGCCGGCTCGATCCGGCCGGACAACCGGTACCCCTTGGCGCTATCGAAATCGAACTGCTGGCTGGCCATGGCGGCCTCCCTTCCCTCTGCCTGCCGTTCTTGTAGCACCGCCAGCGGGGCAATGGCCAAGCCGTCCGCCGCCACGCAACGAAATCTCCATGCTTGAGAATTTTCAAACATTCACAGCATGAGAAGTCCATTGTCGGATTAAAATCCACGACATTTAATGGAGTTTACCGATCGGAGATCACCATATTTCATATGTAGAATGAGGTGCGGCCTTGTCCCTGACCCTCGACGCTCCGCAAGACGCGGCACTGTCCGCCGTCCCCCGCCCCGCCCCCCGGCTCGCTGGCGTTCCGCTGATCCGGCGCCTCCTGGCCCGGCTGGGCAATTCGCGCTGGACCGTGCCCCTGGCTCTGATCCTGGCGTGGGAACTGGGGTCGCGGGTGGGTTTGGTGCCCTCCCGCGTGCTGGCCGCCCCCAGCGCCGTGCTGGCCACCTTCTGGACCCTGCTGGCCTCGGGCGAGCTGGTGTCCAACCTGCTGGTGTCGCTGGTCCGCGTGGCCACGGGCCTGGGCATCGGGGTCGGTGTCGGTACGGTGCTGGCCGTCCTGGCGGGCCTGTTCCGCCGGGGGGAGACGCTGGTCGACCCTCTGATGCAGATGCTGCGCACCTTGCCCTTCCTGGCGCTGGTGCCCCTGTTCATCGTGTGGTTCGGCATTGGCGAGGTGCCCAAGGTGGCGCTGATCGCCCTGGGCGCCGCGTTTCCCACCTACCTCACCCTGTTCTCCGGCATCCGCGCCATCGAGGCCAAGCTGGTGGAGGCGGGACGCAGCTTCGGCCTGTCGCGGCTGGAGTTGATCACCAACGTGGTGCTGCCGGGGGCCACCCCGTCCTTCCTGGTCGGCCTGCGCTACGCCCTGGGCCATGCCTGGCTGAGCCTGGTGGTGGCGGAGCAGATCAACGCCTCGGCCGGCCTGGGCTACCTCATCAACAACGCCCGCGACTTCATGCGCACCGACATCATCGTCGTTTGCCTGGGCGTCTATGCCGTGCTGGGCCTGGGCACCGACTTCCTCGTCCGCCTTCTGGAGCGCCGCCTGCTGGCCTGGCGCCCCACCTTCCTGGAGCGCTGAACCATGGCTTCCAACACCGCCCCTCTCACAGCTGCCCCCTTGACCGCCGACAGCTCCACCGCGTCCAGCGACGCCGCGGTTCGCGTGCGTGGCTTCACCCGCCGCTTTGGCGACGTCACCGTGCTTCGCGACCTGGACCTGGACATCGCCCCGGGTGAGTTCGTGGCCCTGCTGGGCCGCAGCGGCTCGGGCAAGACCACCTTGCTGCGCACCCTGGCCGGCCTGGACGCCGCCCCGGCGGAGCAGGTGTCCACCCCCGGTGCCCGTGCCGTCGTGTTCCAGGAACCGCGCCTGCTGCCGTGGAAGAAGGTGTGGCGCAACGTCACCCTTGGCCTGAAGGGCGGACGTACCCGCCTGCAGGCCACGGCGGCGCTGGAGGAGGTGGGCCTGGGCCATCGCGTCGACGCCTGGCCTGCCACACTGTCGGGCGGTGAGGCGCAACGCGCCGCCCTGGCCCGCGCCCTGGTGCGGGAACCGCAACTGTTGCTGCTGGACGAACCCTTCGCCGCCCTGGACGCCCTGACCCGTTTGCGCATGCATCAGCTGGTACTATCGCTGTGGCGGGCGCACCGTCCGGCCGTGCTGCTGGTCACCCATGACGTGGATGAGGCGATCGCCTTGGCTGACCGCATCCTGGTGCTGGCCGACGGCCGGCTGGCGGTGGAGGAGAAGGTGACCCTGGCCCGCCCGCGTGAGGCGGGGCCGGAGTTCCAGGCCCTGCGCCGCCGTCTGCTGGGCCATCTGGGGGTGGAGCAGCCGGCGCCGCGCGACACGGCGCCCCTGACCTTCATCCCGCCCGCCGCCGGCTTGCGCCCCGGCTGGAACCGGCCGGCCGCCGTCAATGGTCACGCCGTCAACGGTCACGCTGTCAACGGTCATAATGGCCATAACGGTGCGCTTAATGGCGGCGCCCATCATGGCGCCCAGCTGGGCGGGGGCCTGTCATGACGGCGGCCCTGCGCCGCGTGGAAGCGGTGGAGGAGGGGCGCCTCGACGGCCCGGCCCTGGACGCTGTGCTGGCTGAATTGACCGCCGAGTTCGCCGCCGGTGCCGCCGCGCATGACCGCGATGGCAGCTTTCCCTTCGAAAACTTCAGCAGCCTGCATGCCAAGGGCCTGCTGGGCCTGACGGTGGGGCCCGCCTGGGGCGGTGCCGGCGCCGACCTCGCCACCACGCTGAAGGTGGTGCGGGCGGTGGCTAAGGGCGACCCCGCCACCGCCCTGGTACTGGTTATGCAGTACCTGTTTCACGCCTCGGTTGATCAGCGCGGCGTGTCCGATGCGCTCTACGGCCGGGTGGCGCGGGACGCGGTGGAGAACGGCGCCCTGATCAATGCCCTGCGGGTGGAGCCCGACCTGGGCACGCTGGCGCGCGGCGGCCTGCCGGCCACGGTGGCGCGGCGCACCGCCGACGGCTGGTCCATCAGCGGCCACAAGCTTTATTCCACCGGCATCCCGGCGCTGACCTGGCTGGTGGTCTGGGCCCGCACCGATGAGGCGGAGCCGCGCGTCGGCGGCTTCCTGGTGCATCGCGACAGCCCCGGCATCCAGGTGGTGGAAACCTGGGACCATCTGGGCCTGCGCGCCAGCGGTAGCCACGACGTCATCCTGACCGACGTGCCCACGCCGCTGGACCACGCCCTGGACCTGCGCAAGCCGGGTGAACTCAGCCCGCGCGACGCCGTGTTCGGCGCCTGGGCAGCTGTGCTGACCGCTGGCATTTATGATGCGGTGGCGGAGGCGGCGCGCGACTGGCTGATCGATTTCGCCCGCCGGCGGGTGCCCAGCAACCTGGGCGCCGCCCTGTCCACCCTGCCGCGCTTCCAAGAGGCGGTGGGGACCATCAACGGCCTGCTGCTGTCCAACCGCGCCCTGCTGGCCGCCGCCACACGCGGCGAGACCACCACCGCGGAAGCCGGCCTGGTCAAGCACCTGGTGACCGAGAACGCCATCCAGGCGGTGGAGACGGCGGTGCGCCTGACCGGCAACCCTGGCATCACCCGCCACAACCCGCTGGAGCGGCATTACCGCGACGTGTTGTGCGGCCGCATCCATACCCCCCAGGCCGATGTGGTGCTGGTCGGCGCCGGCCGCGCCGCCTTCGCCGCCGCCACCCCGTCCTGAAGCCCCCATCCTGAAAGGGTTCCGCCATGTCCAACACCTTGCAGTTCGTCGGCTTCATCGGGTCGCAGGACGGGTCCGAGACCCGGCCCGGCAGCGGCCCCATCATCGACCGTGATTACATCGGCACCGTGGCGCGGGCCCAGGAGTATGCCGGCTTCGACCGCGTGCTGATCGCGCACTCCAGCGCCTCGCCGGATGGCTTCCAGATCGCGGCCTACGCCGTGCAGCAGACGGAGCGGCTGAAGATTCTGTTGGCCCACCGCCCGGGCTTCGTGGCGCCCACGCTGGCCGCCCGCCAGCTGGCCTCGCTGGATCAATTCAGCCAGGGACGCCTGGCCGTGCACATCATCTCCGGCGGGTCGGATGAGGAACAGCAGCGCGACGGCGATTTCCTGAACAAGACGGAGCGCTACGCCCGCACCGACGACTATCTGGACGTGGTGCGCAAGGTGTGGACCAGCACGGCGCCTTTCGACCATGACGGCCCCTACTACAAGTCGCGCGGCTCACAGTCGTACGTGAAGCCCGTGAACGGTACGCTGCCCATCTATTTCGGCGGGTCGTCGGATGAGGCCATCGCCGTGGCCGGGCGCCATGCCGACGTCTACGCCCTGTGGGGCGAGCCGCTGGACGACGTGCGGGAAACCATCGCCAAGGTGCGCGCCGCCGCGGCACTGCATGGCCGGCAGGACCATGTGCAATTCAGCCTGTCGCTGCGCCCCATCCTGGGGCGGACGGAGGAGGAGGCCTGGGCCAAGGCCGACCGCATCCTGGAACAGGCCAAGCAGCTGCGCGCCACCCAGTCGACCTTCCGGCCCGTGCGTGCGGGAGAGCCACAGAACGTGGGCTCGCAGCGCCTGCTGGCGGCAGCCGCCGCCGGCAAGGTGCGGGACAAGCGCCTATGGACGGAGATCGCCGCCCTGACCGGGGCCCTGGGCAATTCCACCAGCCTGGTGGGCACGCCGGAGCAGGTCACGGAATCGCTGCTGGACTACTATGACCTGGGTGTGCGCACCTTCCTCATCCGGGGTTTCGACCCGCTGGTGGATGCCATCGAGTATGGCCGCGACCTCATTCCCCTGGTGCGCCAGGCGGTGGTCGCGAGGGAGGCGGGCCAGGGGGCGACTACGGCGGTGGCGGCCGAATGAGCCCCATCCGCGTGGCCAGCCAACTGGCCGAGCCCATCAATGCCGAGGTGGTGCGGCGGGTCATCGCCGCGACGGGGGAGGGGGCGGTCGAGCTGGTCACCCTGCCCCGGGGGGTGCCGGCCGAGTGGCCGCGCGACGCCGACGTCTTCGTGGCCGCGCCCTTCCGCCGCGCCGGTGGCGACCTGCCGGCCCAGCCGCCGGGCTGGCCTTTCAACCTGCGCTGGGTGCAGCTGGTTTCCGTCGGCATCGACTTCTATCCCGGCTGGCTGTTCGAGGGGCCGGTGGTGACGGCGGCCAAGCGCACCTCCGCCACGGCTCTGGCCGAGTTCTCGCTGGCCGCCATCTTCGCCGCCGCCAAGCGCTTCCCCGATATCTGGGTCAGCCGGGCGGCCGACTGGCAACCATCGCCCCTGGGCCTGGTGGAAGGCGCCACCCTGGGCATTGTCGGCTTCGGCGGCATTGGCCAGGCCTTGGCGCCCAAGGCCCTGGCGCTGGGCATGACGGTGCTGGCCACGCGGCGCGGGACCGGAGATTTGGGCGTGCCGGGCGTGGAGCGGGTGGATGACGTGGCGGCGCTGTTCGCCCGCGCCGACCATGTGGTGCTGGCGGCACCCGCGACAGCGGAAACCCACCATCTGGTGAACGCCCGGGTGCTGGCCGCCGCCAAGCCCGGCCTGCACCTGGTCAACGTGGCGCGCGGCGCGCTGATCGACGACCAGGCGCTGCTGGCCGCGCTGGCGGAGGGGCGGGTTTCGCTGGCCACCCTGGATGTGACGCATCCGGAACCACTGCCGGACGGCCACCCCTATTACAGCCACCCCCGCGTGCGCCTGTCGCCGCACACCTCCGTCTTCACGCCGGATACCCACGCGAACCTGGCGGCCCAGCTGGCCCATAACCTGATCCGTTTCCGCCGTGGAGAGCCGCTGCAGGACGTGGTCGACCTGTCGCGCGGCTATTAGCGGCTACTAAAAGAAAGACCGAACCCATGATGCTGATTTCGCGCCGGTCCGCCTTGCAGGGGCTGGCGGCGGGGGCGTTGGGCCTGGGCGCCCTGAACCTGGCCGGCTGCGGCCGCAAGAAGGATGCGGACCTTGCCGGCGTCACCCTGCGGGCGGCAACATACCGGGGCAACCCGGACTCCTTCTTCGAGCAGGCGGGCGTGGCCGACACGCCCTACACGCTTGAAACGGCGCAGTTCGCGGGCGGCAATTTGATCGCGGAGGCGATCAACGCCCATTCCCTGGACGTGGGCGGCATGAGCGAGATCCCGCCCATCTTCATCGCCGCCGCCAACCCGCTGGTGCGCATCGTCGCCGTGCTGCAGGGCGATGTGAACAACCAGGTGGTGCTGGTGCCCAAGGACAGCCCGCTGCAGGCCACGGCGGACCTGAAGGGCAAGCGCGTGGGCTATGTCCGCGCCACCACCTCGCAATACATGCTGCTGAAGATCCTGAAGGAACAGGGGCTGACCTTCGCCGACATCACGCCGGTGGCGCTGTCGCCGCAGGATGGTCTGGCGGCCTTCAACCAGGGCAGCCTGGACGCCTGGGTCATCTATGGCGTGGTGGTGCAACTGGCGCGCGAGGCCGGGGCCCGGGTGCTGACCACCGGCCTGAACCGCCTGTCCGGCAACTATCTGGTGGCGGCCTCCAAGGACGCCCTGGCCGATCCGCTGAAGCGGCGCGCCATCACCGATTACCTGCAGCGCTACGCCAAGACCCTGGCCTGGATCGAGGCGGACTACACCCGTTGGGCCCGCATCCGGGCGCAGCTGACCAGCATTCCCGAGGCCGCCTACATCCAGGAATACCGGGAGCGCAGCGCTGGCTATCGCCTGCTGCCGATAAGCGACGCGGCCATCGCCTCGCAACAGGACGTGGCCGACACCTTCGCCGCCGCCGGCGTCATTCCCGCCCCGGTGGATGTGCGCCCGCTGTGGGACGATGGGCTGCATGAGGTGCTGGCGAAACTCTAAAGGGTGCCTGATTGCCGGATCATATGATCTGCGGTATTTTCTGAGGGCAACCGGGGAGAGCGGCTACTCCCCCCGGCGCCCTTCACCTCCCGATTTTCAGTTCCACGGCCATGCCGAAGAACCGGAAACGGAGATGAAGGAAGAAGGCCCGGATAAGCATCTGGTATCCCTCTTCCCGTGGCGGGGAGGCGGCCGGTCCGCCCCCTGACCACAGGAGAATACTCGCCGGGATTGTACTTGTCTGACAACCGGTGGGTTGCGCTTTTGTTTTTTGTGCGTGGGGCCGAAATTTTTTTCAGGCCCCATGTCACACGGCCATGACGCCATCTCGTCTTTGGGGCATGCGATGACGCATGATCTGATGGAGATGACGATGAGCACCCACACCCCCCGCATCAATGACGCGTTCAAGCTGGCGCCCGAGACCATCAAGGGCCTGTTGGCGGCCAGCAACGCCCTCAAGGCCAGCGGGCTGGAGCCGGCGCTGCTGGAACTGGTGAAGATACGGGCGTCGCAGATCAATGGCTGCGCCTTCTGCCTGCACATGCACGTCACCGACGCCCGCAAGATGGGGGAGACGGAGATGCGCCTGCATCTGCTGAACGCCTGGCGGGATTCCTCGCTGTACACGGATCGTGAGCGTGCGGCGCTGGCCTGGACGGAGGCGTTGACCCGCGTGGCCGACACCGGTGCGCCGGATGAGGATTACGCCCTGGTGCAGGCCAACTTCACCGAGGCGGAGCAGGTGCAGCTGTCGCTGGCCATCGGCATCATCAACCTGTGGAACCGCCTGCAGGTAGGCTTCCGCGCCGCCCATCCGCCGGTGGCGCACATCCAAGGGGCGGCCGCCTGATGAACGGCGGGGACACCACCGCGATCTTTCAGGCGCACCGGCCCCGGCTGGTGCGCCTGGCCTACCGTATGCTGGGCTCCCTGGCGGAAGCCGAGGACGTGGTGCAGGAGGCCTACCTGCGCTGGCGGCAGGCGGATCACGCCGCGGTGGAGGTCCCCGCCGCCTTCCTGTCGCGCATCGTCACCCGCCTGTGCCTTGACACACTGAAGTCGGCCCGGGTGCGGCGGGAGACGTATGTCGGCGCCTGGCTGCCGGAGCCCCTGGCCGGCAGTGACGAGGAAGCGGGGGAGGATGACCTGACCTTGACCCTGATGATGGCGCTGGAGCGGCTGTCGCCCCTGGAACGGGCGGCCTTCCTGCTGCATGACGTGTTCGGCGTGGCGTTGGATGAGGTGGCGGGCACCCTGCACCGCGATGCCGCCGCCGTGCGCCAGCTGGCCGTGCGCGCCCGCCGTCATGTGCAGGAGGCGCGTCCCCGCTATCCCGTGGCGCCGGAGGAGGGGGAGCGCATCGCCCAGGCCTTCTACGCTGCATCCCACCTGGGTGATGTGGACACGCTGCGGGGCCTGCTGGCGCAGGACGTGGTGCTGCGGGCTGACGGCGGCGGCAAGGTGCACGCCTTCCGCAACCCCATCGTCGGGGTGGAGCGTATGGTCCGCCTGTTCGCCAGCCTGCACGCCAAGGGGGAATTCCAGTCGGCCGCCTTCATCCGGCCCATGCGCATTGACGGCCTGCCGGGCTATGTCAGTGTGGAGCGGGGCACGGTGCTGCAGACTACCGCCTTTGAGATCGAGGACGGCCGCATCATCGCCATCTACATCACCCGCAACCCCGACAAGCTGGTCCGGATCGCGCAGACGCTGGGCATGGCCGGCGTGGCCCCATGAATGGGCGAACCTGCGGCACGGCGGGAACCGTGAAGGTTTAAATCTGACCCGCCCTGTGCTTGCGTCGTGGTCGCTTTCATTGCATCCTCCCGTCGCAAATCTGGGGGAGTTTTGCGCCATGACCCATCGCATCCTGATCGTCGGGCAGGATCCCGACACCGTGGACTTCACGGCACCGGGGATCATCCCGGGCATGACGGCTGACAAGGTTCGCGCGGGCGTGACCGCGTCCAAGCAGTCGCTGGAGGGCCAGGGCTACAGTTGCGACAACCTGTATGTTCAGCCCGCCCCCGCTGTGGCCGAGACGGAAGTTGCCGCCGCCTTGTCCCGCGCGACCTATGACGTGGTGGTGATCGGTGCCGGCATCCGCAACCCGCCGGCCAACCTCATCCTGCTGGAGACGGTGCTGAACACCATCCACCGTGCCGCCCCCCAGACCCGTATCGCATTCAACACCCGGCCTGACGACACCGACGCGGCCGCGGTGAGATGGCTCGGGCGATAGGACCTACCCGGTTCCAGGAGGACGGCCGCATCGCCGGCAAATTCCGACCAAGGCTCAAATGACCGTGCTAGTGCCAAAATTCACAGTCATTTGACGGCCAATCACTAATCACATAAACAAATCTCGTTTTTATGGAACTGTGAAATACGCCAAACGAGTGCTTTCCCATTCGTTTTGCGGAGCACTCTTCCATGGTTCGCCGGGCCTCGTTTTCCCCCGTTGCCGTTTCCTCGTTGCTGCTGGGGACTGCCCTGTGCGCGCTGACGGCATCCGCGTCAGCTCAGACGGTCCCGGCGCCGGTGGCCGAGGCGGCACCGGATCTGGAAGCCAGCGGCGGCATCGCCGATATCGTGGTCACGGCGGAAAAGCGCCAGACGCGGCTGCAGGAAACGCCCATCGCGCTGTCGGCCTACACCGGCGACGCCATCGCCGACCAGCACATCAGCACGGTACGTGACCTGGCGGGCCTGGTGCCCGGTCTGACGGTGCCGCGTGGCGGCATCACCCCGACGACGCAGCTGTTCTTCCTGCGTGGGATCGGTGAGACCGACCCTATCTTCGACCCCGCCATCGCCCAGTACGTGGACGACGTCTACATCCCGCGCTCCATTGCCGCCTCCCCCCTGTTGGCGGAGCTGGAGCGGGTGGAGGTCTTGCGTGGGCCGCAGGGCACGCTCTACGGCCGCAACACCAGCGCCGGCGCCATCCGCTACATCACCCGCGACCCGAATGACGAGGTGCGGCTGTCGGTGGACGCCGGGGTCGGCACCTGGGGTGCGTTCGAGACTCACGGCTACGTCTCCGGCCCCCTGATCGCGAACAAGCTGTACGCCAGCCTGGCCTATGGGCATGAGCAGCACGACGGCTATACCCGCGACCCCACCATCAACAAGGATGTGAACGACCTGAACGTGGACAGCGCCCGCGCCAAGCTGAAGCTGCAGGCCACGGACGACCTGGACATCCAGCTGACCCTGGATGCCAAACGCGACCGCTCCACCACCGCCTATTACACGCCCAGGAACCAGCCGGGCGGTGGCTTCGACCCGTCGCTGTCGTTCGCGGAGCCATTGCCGCAGAACAACTCCAACTCTGGCGGGGCGGCGCTGCGCATCACTCAGGCGCTGGGCGACAAGCTGACCCTGAAGTCCGTGACCGCCTACCGCCTGTTCGGCCAGGCGCCCGTCGCCTATGACAACGACGGCGAGGCGGCGGTGAAGCAGGTGAACTACATCCACTATTACGAGAATGAGCTGACGCAGGAATTCCAGGCCAACGGCAGCTGGGGGCCGCTGGACTTCACCAGCGGCCTGTTCTACCTGCACGAAAACTTCTCCAGCGACCGCAACGGCTTCAGCTATCCCAGCCTGGCCAACCCGCCGCAGGACCAGGTGGGCAACACCAAGACCGACAGCTACGCGGCCTATGGCCAGGGCGATTATCACATTACCGACAAGCTGACCGGCACGGTGGGCCTGCGCTACACCATCGAAAGCCGCGACTTCACTTACCGGCAGTTCGACGACACGCTGACCGGCACCCGCATAACCGACGCGGCCGGCAACCCCGTCGTGCCGGCCACGGCCACCAACAAGGCCGGCGCCTTCCAGACCAAGTCGGATGCCACCTGGTACTCGCTGACGCCCAAGTTCGGCGTGTCCTACCAGTGGACGCCCGACGTGCTGACCTATGCCAGCTATTCCAAGGGCTTCAAGGCCGGCGGCTTCGACAATCGCGCCAGTGCGCTGATCAATGCCCAACTGCCCTACCAGCCGGAAAAGGTCGAGACCTATGAGGTGGGTGTGAAAAGCCAGTGGTGGGAACGGCGGGTGCTGGTGAACCTCGCGCTCTACTACAACGATTACGCCAACCTGCAGGCGACGGCGACGGACCCGGCCACCCTGCGCTCTCGCCGCCTGAACGCGGCGTCGGCCCATACCGAGGGCTTTGAACTGGAAACCACCTTCCAGCCTTTCGACGGCCTGCGCTGGGACAATTCCGCCAGCTACACCCTGGCGCTGTACGACCAGTTCCCGAACTACGCCGGCATCGGCACCAGCGCCACCGGCAACCGGCTGCCCTACGCCCCGCGCTGGACCTTCCGCACGGCCCCCACCTACACCCTGCCGCTGGCCGTGCCGGGCCAGGCGCAGGTGGGCGTGGACGCCCAGTTCCAGACGCTGTCTTACGCCGACGTGGCCAATTCCTGGCAAGTGGCCATCCCGGCGCAATGGAACGTCAACCTGTTCGCCAAATATACGACGGAGGATGAACGCTGGACCTTCTCCGCCACCGTGCGCAACCTGGCCGACCGCCGCCTGCCCCAGGGCGGCAGCTATTCCGCCTCCGCCGCCGGCACGGTCTGGTACTACGTGGAAAGCCCGCCGCGCACGGTGTTCTTCAAGGTGGGGTATAAGCTGTAAAAGGACGGGGCCGTATTCTCTTCCTATGGTCAATGCCATAGCATGTGGGGATACGTGATTGCGGTAAGGGCGGCGGGCATGCGCGGATGGGCGATGCTTACTGGGCTGGTGGTCATATTGTCATGCCAACAAGCCCATGCTGACCGCCCGATACCCTCGGGATTGGAACGCGGAGATCTGACGCCGCAGGCGGCATTGGCGGATTGGGTCTCCGTCACCCAAGCGCTGGCAGGCTTTCAGGATAAGGGTGTTATTAATCGACGGCTTTTGAACGCCGTGCCCAGTAGTACTTTTTCTTCCGATGATTATATGACGTTTCAAGCGTGCATGGCCCAGTTGCAGGCCTTGAAGATACGCCGGATCGATAGTCATGCTGGTTGGTGGCCCACCTATTGGGTGACACTCAATACCGATGGCTGCGGCCATGACGATGAGTACATATACATCTTGAAAGTGAGGCGGTCACTGTGGGGTCATTTGCGGGTAACCGACATTGAGCGCTGGAATCTCTAGCAGGCTGTTGAAAAAGCCTGTGGCTGCCTGAGTTTCAGCATGATTCACTGTTGGCCTTGGAACGGAGCCGAGGGCGGCATGCGGGGATCGGACGAACGGTCGGGGGAGTTGTTCTCCTACGTTGATCTTGAGATGCGGGTACGGGCGGATCATCCGCTCCGGCCGATCCGGGAGATGGCGAACACGGCGCTGGCGGTTCTGTCGGGTGACTTCGGCGCGCTTTATTCCGGCATGGGACGGCCGTCGGTCGCGCCGGAGATGCTGCTACGGGCCATGCTGTTGCAGGCGTTCTACTCGATCCGTTCGGAGCGGCAGTTGATGGAGCGGCTGGAATACGATCTGCTGTTCCGCTGGTTCGTGGGCTTGGGCGTGGATAATCCGGCTTGGGATCATTCGACCTTCTCCAAGAACCGGGACCGCCTGCTGGACGGGGAAATTGCGTCGAAGTTCCTGGCGGCGGTGCTGGCCCAGCCCCGGGTGAAGCGGCTGTTGTCGAGCGAACACTTCAGTGTCGATGGGACGTTGATTGAGGCTTGGGCCTCGCAGAAAAGCTTCAAGCCGAAAGCGTCCCCGAACGGCCAAGGTGACGACGGAGATGGCGGTACCGGTGGCGGGCGAAACGCTCCGGCGGACTTCCGTGGTGAGAAACGTTCCAACGAAACGCATGAGAGCACGACCGATTCCGATGCCAGGCTTTACCGGAAAGGTGCCGGTATGGAAGCCAGGCTATGCTTCATCGGACACGGGCTGATGGAGAACCGGTCGGGGCTGATCGTGGACACACGGCTGACCCGCGCATCGGGGCACGCAGAACGACTGGCTGCCCTGGAGATGATCGAAGGTTGGGCCAACCGGCCTCGCGCCGTCACCTTGGGCGGAGACCGGGCCTATGACGCCGCCGACTTCGTGGAGGAACTGCGGACGCTCAATGTGCGCCCGCACGTCGCTCAGAACACCAACGGGCGGCGTTCGGCCATCGATGGGCGCACCACCCGCCACCCCGGCTATTCGGCATCCTTGAAGGCGCGCAAGCGCATTGAGGAGGCCTTCGGCT
>NZ_VITO01000027.1:0-83661 GCF_007828025.1 Nitrospirillum bahiense | reverse complement strand
TCCCAGAACGCATTCCCGCGGGGTGGAGCAGCCCGGTAGCTCGTCAGGCTCATAACCTGAAGGCCGCAGGTTCAAATCCTGCCCCCGCAACCAAATACAAACCCCCCGCCCGCGTAAGCCGGCGGGGGGTTTGCTTTTTGGGCCCCGGGGGATTGGCCAGGAGGACCCCGGCTCGATCCTTTGGCATGGCCAAGGCTGGCGGAACCCAACCGCCTTCCCTATGTTCTTCACGCCCACATCGCCAACCCGAGGGTCGTGCATGCACTTGAATTTGCTCGCCGTGGATATCCCCGCGCTGGATACCGTGGACCAGAAGACCCAGGCGTTCCTGGTCAGCCTCAACGCCCTTATCCCCTGGATCGTGACCAACGGTGTCAACCTGCTGGCGGCCATCCTGATCCTGCTGATCGGCCTCTGGCTGTCGGGCAAGGTCAGCCGCATCGTCACGGCCGTCCTGGGCCGCACCCCCCAGTTCGACGCCATGTTGCGCGGTTTCTTCGCCAGCCTGGCACGCTACGCCGTGCTGACGTTGACCGTGCTGGCGGTGCTGGCCCAGTTCGGCATCCAGACGGCCAGCCTGGTCGCCGTCATTGGCGCCGCCGGCCTCGCCATCGGCCTGGCGCTGCAGGGCACTCTGTCCAGCCTGGCGGCCGGTGTCATGCTGTTGATCTTCCGCCCCTTCAAGATCGGGGACAAGGTGCAGGTCGGTGGCGCCACCGGTACCGTGCGCGACCTGTCGCTGTTCTGGACCGAACTGATTTCCGACGACCAGATCCAGATCATCATCCCCAACAACAGCGTGTGGGGCCAGGCGCTGCGCAACATGAGCGTCCATCCCACGCCCGCCCATGCCGGCGAGCTGCGCTTCCGCATTCCGGAAACCAGCGACCTGGATGGCATGGCCGAGGCGGTGCGTCATATCGTGGCCGCCGACCCGCGCATCCAGCCCAATCCCACCATCCTGTTCGACCGCACCGGTGATACCCGCGCGCTGGACGTGGTGGTGGGCTTCTCCACCGCCGACGACATCGTGCCCGCCGTGAAGAGCGACCTGATCCGCGCCATCCACGCGACGGCGCTGCCCACGGAGCCGCCGGCCACCTGACGCCGCCGCCCATTCCCATGATGACAGCCGCCCGGTGGCCCCGCCGGGCGGCTGTTGCGTCATGAGGCTACCGCGCCCCTGGCGTGGCCTTCGCGACTCGCATGGCGGACGAGCGACTGACACCGTTGTCTATTATCTCGCAGGTGCCATATTTGTGTTCGCAGTTGCAGCATGAGGCTGCCGCCACCTTCCCGTTCGAGGTCCGCCATGTCCCGCTCTATCGCCGCCCACTCCATCCTGTTTTCCGCCGTCGTCGCCGGGGCCGTGGGCCTCGCGACCGTGGCCCGTTCCGAGACGCTGTCCGCCGATACGGCCCTGAAGGCCAAGTTCGATGCCGTCGATGTCAACCTCTACTACCATCCGACCCAGGCCGGGTATCAGGTGGTGGTGACCGCCGGCACCCAGGACCCGGCCAGCACCGTTCGTTTCGTGTCCACCCTGGCCCCGGACCAGGAGACCGTCGTGTCCGTGCCGCGCGGTGCCGGCCAGCAGGCTCTGGAGCTGCATTTGCGCCGCGTCGGTGACCAGCTGGAGCTGGTGCGGCCGGTGTCGTGATCTGACCAGCACCTATCCATTCGCTTCCGTCAAAAGCCCGTGGCCCCGGCCACGGGTTTTTTTGTCGTGCCCAGCGGGCTATGCCCCCAGCATCTCGCGGACCTTGGTGCCCAGGGCCTCCAGCGTAAAGGGCTTGGCCAGGATGTCCATGCCGGGCTGCAGGAAGCCGGCGCGGGCTGTGGCGTTCTCGGCATAGCCGGTGATGAACAGCACCTTCAGGCGGGGACGGAACTGTCGGGCGATTTCCGCCAACTGGCGGCCGTTCATGTTGGGCAGGCCCACGTCGGTCACCAGCAGGTCGATGGCGCGCCGGGATTCCAGGTGGGGAATGGCGCCCCGCGCGTCGGCCGCCTCGATATGGCGGTATCCCAGGTCTTCCAGAACATCGATGACCAGCATGCGCACCGTGCTGTCATCCTCCACCACCAGCACCGTCTCCCCCAGCCCGGGCGGCGCGGCAGGCTCGGGCGGCGGCGCCTTCGCCTCTTCCGGCGGGGCCCGGCGCAGGGTCAGGGTGACGGTGGTGCCCTGACCGACCTCGCTGTCGATATGGACATGGCCACCGGACTGACGGGCATAGCCGTAGATCATCGACAGACCCAGGCCCGTGCCCTGGCCGATGGGCTTGGTGGTGAAAAAGGGATCGAAGGCCTTCTCCCGTACCGAGGGCATCATGCCCGTGCCCGTGTCCGACACCTGGACCACGACATAATCGCCCGCGGCGCGCGTCTCCGCCCCGTCGCTGCTCTCGCCCAGGGCCTGGTTGGCGGTGGTGATGGTCAGATGGCCACCGCCCGGCATGGCGTCGCGAGCGTTCAGCGCCAGGTTCAGCAGCGCGCTCTCAAACTGGTTCGCGTCGGTCAGTGCTGGCCACAGGCCGGGGGCCAACCGCGTTTCCAGGGTGATGTCCGCTCCCAATGTTCGACGCAACACGTCGGCAAAATTGGCGACCAGGGCGTTCACGTCCTGGGGGCGGGTATCCAGCGACTGTCGCCGGGCGAAGGCCAGCAGGCGATGGGTCAGGGCAGCGGCCCGCTGCACCGCCGTCGATGCCGCCTCCAGATAGCGGTCCAGCCCCTCAGGACGCCCCGCGTCCACCCGCCGGCGGATCAGTTCCACCGCGCCCGAGATGCCCATGAGCATGTTGTTGAAGTCATGGGCGATGCCCCCGGTCAGCTGGCCCAGCGCCTCCATCTTCTGCGCCTGGCGCAGCTGTTCCTCGGCGGCGCGGCGGGCGGTCACGTCCATGGCCTCCGGCACGATGGCGATGACCTTTCCCGCCCCGTCGAGCACCGGCCGCAATGAGAAGTCGAAGATGTGCCGGCCGGCGGGCAGGTTGATGATGACCTCCCGGCGCACGGTGCGTCCCGCCCGCACCAGGGGCAGGGCGGTGCGCACCAGGTCGGGCATGCCCGGCGTGGCGGTGAACCACGGCGTTTCCCAGAAGGGCTTGCCCACCACGTCCTCCCGCCGCGCCCGGATGCCGGCCAGCGAGGTGGGGTTGGCGTCCAGCACGACGCCCTCGGGCGACAGCAGGCCTTGATGCTGGTAGCTGGTGTTGAAGACGGAGCGTAGTCGCGCCTCCGACCGCTCCAGGGCCTGGGCCTGCTCCCGCTCCCGCGTCACATCGCGGCCGGCGGCATAGATCAGGCCGTCCTCCGGTGCCGCCACCCAGCCGATCCAACGATAGCTGCCATCGCGATGGCGGCAGCGGGCCTCGATATTGTTCAGCGCCTCCCGTGAGGCGTGGGCCAGGGCCTTGGCCTTCAAGTCCCGGTCGTCGGGATGCGTCAGGTCTAGATAGTGCTTGCCGATCAGTTCCCCGGGCTCCCAGCCCAGGATGGTGCGCCAGGCGGGGTTGGCGGCGTGGAAGACGCCCTCGGGGCTGATGACCAGCAGCAGGTCCTGGGCATTGTTCCAGGCGCTGTCCCGCTCCCGCGTGCGCTCCGCCACCTGGCGTTCCAGGGTTTCGTTCATATGGGCCAGGGCCTCGGCGGCGGCCTTCTGGTCCTCGATATCGGTGGTGGTGCCCAGCCAGCGCAGGATGCCGCCGCCCTCGTCACGGATGGGGACGGCGCGCGCCAGATGCCAGCGATAGATGCCGTCGGCCCGGCGCAGGCGGAACTCCGCCGTGTAGGTCCCGCCCGCCTTCACGGCGGCGGCCCAGCCTCCGGCGGCCCGGGCCAGGTCATCCGGATGGGTCACCCAGGTCCACGCCTGGCCGTCTAGGGCGCCGGTGGGCGCGCCGGTATAGGCATAGGCGTGTGGGTTGAACCAGTCGAGGTTTCCCTCCGGTGTGGCGGTCCACACCAGCGCGGGCATGGCTTCCGCCAGGGTGCGGAACTGGGCCTCGCTGTCGCGCAGGCGCTGCAGGGCCATCACGCGGTCCGTCGTCTCATCCACGATGCAGACCACGCCCTCCACCTCCCCCGCCTCGTTGCGCGCGGGGGAGTAGGAGATGTCGAAATAGACGGTCTCGATATAGCCCTTGCGCTCGATGCGGAAGGGGCGGTCTTTGGCCACCACCGTTTCGCCGTCCCGCGCCTGTCGCAGCAGCGGCTCCAGATCGTCCCACAACTCCGTCCAGTATTCACGGGCGGGGCGGCCCAGGGCGTGGGGGTGCTTATTGCCGATGGTGGGGGCGTAGGCGGCGTTGTAGAGCGCCACGAACTCCGCCCCCCAGAACATGACGATCTGGGCCTGGGCCGGCAGGATCAGGCTGACGGCCCCCTTCAGGGTGGGCGACCAGCCCGCCACCGGACCCAGCGGCGAGGTGGACCAGTCCATGGCGCGCATCCGCGCGCTGATGGCGCAGTCGCCGTCCGGGAACGGTTTGCCGCTCCGGCCATCCACGTCGTCCCGCACCGCCGCTCCCTTCCTCACCACCTGGCCCCGCCCCGAAAATCCGGCCTCCTGAAAATCCGGCCCGGACTCTTGCCTCGAAACCTTGCTCAGACAGCAAACTAGGCTGAACAGCCTTGGCTTACAGGGCGGCTCCGTCAATCGCGCCGCTGGTGGCGGGCGAACCGTCTTTCGTCCTATGACGCGGGAGGCGGGCTTAGCCCTTCGGCCTGGCGGACATCTGCCGTCTTGAGCGGCGGGGGAATAAATGTGATTAATGAAACGTTACCGCTAACATCGCCCTTCCGGCCTCTGGAAATCGTTTTCATCCGGAAGATTGACTATAAAAATGAACGATAGGGAGTGAGTCCATGAATCGCGCGTTCCGGGCCGCGGCCTGTGCCGCCCTGCTCAGCCTGCCGCTGACCGCCCTGCTTGTGCCGCCCATGGCGGCGGCCAAGGCAGCCCCATCAACAGCCCCGTCGACGTACCAGAACTTTCGGGTGGCGATCTACATCGCCGTCATCAGTACCCGCCAGCTGGCCGACAAGGCCACCTTCGACCGCGAGTTCGAGCGGGCGATGCGCCAGACCCATTTCAACAAGGTCTACCTTGAGGTCTATCGCAACCACGTCTTCGCCACCGATGAGGAGGTGACCCGCGTCAAGAAGTGGTTCGAGGAAAAGGGCGTGCAGGTGTCGGGCGGCATCACCCTGGCCGCGGGCGGCGAGGGTGGGCAGTTCGGCACCTTCGACTATGAGAAGCCGGCCGACCGCGAGGAATGCGCCAAGGCGGCGGCGCTGGCCGCCAAGCACTTCGACGACGTGATCCTGGACGATTTCTTCTTCTATGCCAGCAAGAGCGACGCCGACATCGCCGCCAAGGGCAACCGCAGCTGGACCCAGTACCGGCTGGAGACCATGCGGCAGGTGGCGCGCGACCTGGTGCTGAAGCCGGCGAAGGCGGCCAACCCCAAGGTCCGCATGATCATCAAGTACCCCAACTGGTACGAACACTTCCAGGGCGCGGGCTATGATCTGGAGCAGGAGTCCCAGGATTTCGACGCCATCTACACCGGCACCGAGACGCGCGACCCGGTGATCACCGACCAGTTGCTGCAGCAGTACGAGAGCTACGAAATCTATCGGTACTACAGCAACATCCGGCCCACCGACGCGAAAGGCGGGGTGGGCAACGGCGGCGGCTGGGTGGACACCTATTCCACCCTCTACGTCGACCGCTATGCCGAACAGCTGTGGGATACGCTGTTCGCCAAGGCGCCGGAGATCACCCTGTTCAACTGGCGCCCCATGTCGGAGGCCGAGGCGGTGCGGCCGGGCGACCGCCAGGCCTGGGCCGACCTGCCCACCAGCTTCCGCTGGCAGGAGATGGTCTCAGGCTACAAGGCGGGCGCCCAGGCCGGCGACCCCGGCCCGGGCTGGGGTCGCGCCGCCGGTTATGCGCTGGAAACGGTGGACAAGGATCTGGGCAAGCTGGGCAAGCCCATCGGCATCGCCAGCTACAAGCCCTACCAGTCTTCCGGCGAGGATTTCCTGCACAACTACCTGGGCACCATCGGCATCCCGATCGAGCTGTCGCCCAAGTTTCCCACCAACGCCGACGTGGCCCTGCTCACCCAGGCGGCGGCCCAGGACCCCAAGATCGTGGATGAGATCAAGGGCAACCTGGTGGCGGGCAAGACGGTGGTCATCACCTCCGGCCTGCTGTCAGCGCTCAAAGGGAAAGGCATCGAAGATGTCGCGGAGGTGTGGGACACGGGCCGCAAGGTGGCCATCCACGACTTCATCAACGGCTACGGCGCCGGCAACGGCGACAGCCTGAACGACCCAGCGCATGATGGCGTGTCCGATAGCAGGCCCGCCGTGCTGTTCCCCGAGATCCACTACTACACCAACGACAGCTGGCCCATCATTCGCGGCGTGGCCAATGCCAAGGGCTTCCCCATCCTGCTGATGAACCGGTATTCCAAGGGCGTCCTCTATGTCCTGACCATGCCGGACAACCCGGGCGATCTCTACAACCTGCCCCAGGGCCTGGTGACCGAGATCAAGAAGTACCTGCAGCAGGACTTCCCCGTACGCCTGGACAGCCCGGACCATGTCAGCCTGTTCGCCTATGACAACGACACCTTCGTGGTGGAGTCCTTCCGCGACCAGCCGGTGCCGGTGACCCTGTCGCTGCTGGGCCGGGGCGTGCATCTGCGCAACCTGTCCACCAACGCCGATATCGCCGCCGCGCCGGTGATGGCGCCCAAGGATGGCAAGTTCCGGCGGGACAACGTGGCCGCCCGCACCGATTTCGGCGTGACGGTGCAGCCGCACTCCTACCAGGTGTTCAAGATCGAGAAGTGAAGCGGCGTACGCCAATGTTCCGCATGTGCTCCTAAGGCCGGCGACCGCCGGCCCCGGAGCCAGAAATCAACCTGTGATCTGTTCTCTTTCCGTTCATGGGTGATCTGCTAGGATGCCGGGGCCATGACCAGCCCCGGTATCCGCAAGATCATCCACGTCGACATGGACGCGTTCTATGCGTCGGTGGAACAGCGCGACAACCCGCATCTGCGCGGGCGGCCGGTGGCCGTGGGCTATGGCGCCAAGCGCGGCGTGGTGGCGGCGGCCAGCTATGAGGCGCGGGAGTATGGCGTGCGCAGCGCCATGCCCTCCACCACCGCCTTGCGTAAATGCCCGCCGCTGATCTTCGTGCCGCCGCGGTTCGAGGTCTACCGCGCCATCTCCCGCCAGATCCGGGAAATCTTCGCCGACTACACCGACCTGATCGAACCCCTGTCGCTGGACGAGGCTTATCTGGACGTGACGGAAAACCGCCGGGGCCTGCCCACGGCGACGGCCACCGCCACGGAAATCCGCGCCCGTATCAAGGCGGAGACGGGGCTGAACGCCTCGGCCGGCATTTCCTACAACAAGTTCCTGGCCAAGCTGGCCTCAGACTACCGCAAGCCCAACGGTCAGTTCGTGGTGCCGCCCGGCCATGGCGAGGCCTTCGTGGAAAACCTGCCGGTGGCCAAGTTCCACGGCGTGGGCCCGGTGACGGCGGAGAAGATGAACAGCCTGGGCATCCACACCGGCGCTGACCTGCGCCGTCAGACCGTCAGTTTCCTGCAGACCCATTTCGGCAAGTCCGGTCCCTGGTACCACGCCATAGCCCATGGCGAGGACCATCGCCCCGTGGTCTCTGACCGGCCGCGCAAGTCCTCCGGCTCCGAAACCACCTTCCTGGAGGATTTGACGGAGCCGGCGGCGGTGGAGCAGGGCGTGCTGTCCATGGCGGATGAGGTCTGGGCCTGGTGTGAGAAGGCCCAGGCCTTCGGCCGCACCGTGACCGTGAAGATCAAGTACGGCGACTTCCGCCAGGCCACCCGCAGCCGTACCCTGGCGGCACCCGTGGTGTCGCAAGAGTCATTGCGCGCCATCAGCGTGGAACTGGTGCGCACCGTCTACCCCCTGCCCACGGGCGTGCGCCTGCTGGGGGTGACCGTTTCCAGTTTTGAGGCGTCCGGCCCGCCGGCGCAGCTGGAGTTCGGGTTCTGACACCCGGCCCCGCCCCCCAACCCCGCTGCACCGGCCGCCGGGATCATCCGGCCACGCTTTCCACCGCCTCCACGATGACCTGGGCCACGGCCTCCGGCATCGACAACAGGGACAAATGGCTGGCCTTCAGCTCGGTGGTGCGGGCGTTCATCAGGCCGGCCAGCTTGCGCTGCAACTCGACGCTGACGATCCGGTCGTCGCCGGAAACGATGTACCAGTTGGGCCGGCTGGACCAGGCGGCCTCGGTGATCGTGTCGGTGAAGGTGCGGGCCGCCAGGGGCGGCTGCAGCACCGCCAGCAGCCTGGCCTCATCCTCCGGCAGGTCCTGGCCCACGTCCTGCACCCAGCCCTCGGCGCTTAGGGTCAGGAAGCCGGCGCCGTCGTCGATGATCTTGGCCAGCGCCGGCGGCGGAGCATGCGCCCCGACCAGGTCGCCGGTGCTCTGGCCCACGCCCGGCGCGAAGGCCGCCACATAGACCAGCGCCTTCACCTTCGGATCGTTTCCGGCCTCGGTGATGACCGTGCCGCCCCAACTGTGTCCCACCAGCACGACCGGTCCGGGGATGGTGTTCAGCGCCCGCCGGGTCGCCGCCACGTCGTCGGCGAGGGAGGTGGTGGGGTTCTGAACGGCGACGACGCGCACGCCTTTCTTCATCAGCAGGGGAATGACGTGGCGCCAGCTGGAGGCATCGGCCCAGGCGCCATGGACAAGCACGACGGTCGGGCTGGGGGAGGGCGGGGTGGGTTCCATGGGCTTCAGCTCCTGAGTGAGACGACCCGTCGGGGGACGGTCGTCACATCTTCAGGGGCGGGGGCTGGTGTCGTATTGGAGAATGCGCGAGGCTTTGGAGGTTTGGCGGCCATATTTGGCCCCGGAAGGCCGTGCCCATCATTACGCCACGCGTAATAATGAAGTGCCGAGACCGATAATTCTCAGCATGGGCCGATTGGGCGACCCTGCGTTCGCGGATCGGGAATGGCCCCGGTCCTGAACATCGGGAACCGGATCATGAAGCTTTATCACTACACCCCATCGGGCCACGCGCACCGGGCGCGCCTGTTCCTGTCCCTGCTGGGCGTACCGCACGAATTGGTCGAGGTCGACCTGAAGGCCGGGGACCATAAGAAGCCGGAATTCCTGGCCCTGAATCCCTTCGGCCAGGTGCCGGTGCTGGACGACGACGGCATCGTCGTGTCGGACTCCAACGCCATCCTGGTCTACCTCGCCCGCAAGCTGGGACGCGTCGACTGGCTGCCTGAGGACGCGCAGGGCACCGCCGCTGTGCAGCGCTGGCTGTCGGTGGCGGCGGGTGAGGTGGCGTACGGTCCGGCGGCGGCCCGCCTGGTCACCGTCTTCGGGTCCAAGCACAACCCGCAAGAGGTCATCGCCCGGGCGCACGGCCTGCTGAAGAACCTGGAGGCCCATCTGGCGGACCGGGACTGGCTGGTGGGCGGGGCGCCGACCATCGCCGATGTGGCGCTCTACAGCTATGTGGCCCGCGCCCCGGAAGGAAACGTCGACCTGTCGGGCTATCCCGGCGTCATCGCCTTCCTGCGCCGGATCGAGGCGCTGCCGGGCTTCGTGCCCTTCGTCGAGACGCCGGTGGGCCTGTCCGCCGCTCAAGGCGTGACCGCCGCGTGACCCCGTGGCGCGGGCGCGCCACCAGGTGCGCCCGCCCGGCCCAGACCGAAAGAGGTGGGCCAGACCGAAGGAGGTGGAAATGAGCGACACCACTTTATCCAAGCTGGCGGTCTGGCATGCCGGCGAGAAAACCATCCAGGAGAAGGTCGGAGTGGCCGAGAGGATGGCGAGCGTGGGGCAGCGGGTGATCCGCGACTACATGCCTGACCAGCACCGCGACTTCTACGCCCAGATCCCCTTCATCGTGGCGGGCAGTGTCGATCCCGCCGGCGATGCCTGGGCCACGCTGCTGGCGGGACGGCCGGGTTTCATCACCTCCCCCACGCCCCGGTCGCTGGCGATCGAAGCGCGGCCCGACCCCACCGATCCGGCGGCACAGGGCATTGGGGAAGGTCAGGCCATCGGCCTGCTGGGCATCGAGCTGCACACCCGCCGGCGCAACCGGGTGAACGGCATCCTGCGGTCCGGCGCCGGCCCCTTCC
Source organism: Nitrospirillum bahiense (assembly GCF_007828025.1). Classification (NCBI taxonomy): domain Bacteria; kingdom Pseudomonadati; phylum Pseudomonadota; class Alphaproteobacteria; order Rhodospirillales; family Azospirillaceae; genus Nitrospirillum; species Nitrospirillum bahiense. Next base: position 73,467 of record NZ_VITO01000027.1, on the reverse strand, counting down.
TCTTCCAGGTCGATCAGAGTTTCGGCAACTGCCCGCAGTATATCCAGTTGCGCGATTACCGTCTGGTGCGCGACCCCGGCGAGGTGTTCACCGGCCCGGTGCTGGAAGGTGCCGAGCTGGATGCCGAGGCGCGGCGCATGATCGCGGCGGCGGACACCTTCTTCGTGGCGTCATACGCCGACCGGGACGACCGCCGCCAGGTGGACGTGTCGCACCGCGGCGGCAAGGCGGGCTTCGTCCGCGTGGCCGCGGACGGCACGCTGACCATCCCGGACTTCGCCGGCAACCTGTTCTTCGCCACGCTGGGCAACATCCTGGTGAACGGCAAGGCCGGGCTGGTGTTCATCGACTTCGAGACCGGCGACATGCTGCAGCTGACGGGCGACGCCCAGGTCATCCTGGACAGCCCCGAGGTCGCCGCCTTCCAGGGGGCGGAGCGGCTGTGGACCTTCCGCGCCCGGCGGGTGGTGCAGCGCCCGGGCGCCTTCGCCCTGCGCTGGGATTTCCAGGAGGACGGCTGGTCCCCCAATTCCCTGATGACGGGCGATTGGGCGCAAGCCGCCGATCGTCTGCGCGCGGCGGACCTGGCCACGCGCTGGCGGCCGTTCAAGGTGACGCGGATCGTGGATGAAAGCGCCGCCATCCGTTCCTTCCACCTGATGCCGGACGACGGCGCCGGCCTGATCCCGCATGAGGCGGGGCAGCACCTGCCCATCCGCTTGACCCTTCCCGGCGCGGACAAGCCGGTCATCCGCACCTACACCCTGTCGGTGGCACCGTCCGACGCCGTCTATCGCATCAGCGTGAAGCGCGACGGCCTGGTCTCCAGCCATCTGCACGACCATGTCCGCGTGGGTGACGTCATTGAGGCGCGGGCGCCGGCCGGGGGCTTCACCATCGACGCCCGGCAGAAACGGCCGGCCGTGCTGCTGGGCGCCGGCGTGGGCATCACGCCCATGCTGGCCATGCTGCGCCACGTGGTTTACGAGGGACTGCGGACCCGCGGCGTCCGCCCCACCACCCTGTTCCATGCCGCCCGGACCAAGGCGGACCGGCCCTTCGAGGCCGAAGTGGCGGAACTGGTGGCGGCGGCCAGGGGTGCCGTGCGGGTCGTGCGGGTGCTGAGCGACGCCACCGGCGCGGCGGAGGGGGCCGATTACGAGGCCGCCGGGCGCATCGACATGGCGCTGCTGGGCCGCTTCCTGGCGTTCAACGACTACGATTTCTACCTGTGTGGCCCGGGGCCCTTCATGCAGGCGATCTACGACGGCTTGCGCGGCCTGAACGTCGCGGATGAGCGCATCCATGCCGAGGCTTTCGGGCCTTCTTCCCTGGTGCGGACGGCCGACAAGGCCACCGCCGCGCCGCCGCCGCGTCAGCCGCCCGCCACCGGCCCCGTGCCGGTGGTCTTCACCACCGCGTTGAAGGAGGCGCGCTGGACGCCCGGGTCCGGCACGCTGCTGGAACTGGCGGAGGCTCGGGGCCTGAGCCCGGAGTTCAGCTGCCGCTCCGGCACCTGCGGCAGTTGCCGGACCAAGGTCCTGGCCGGGGCCGTGACTTATGTGAAGGAACCAACCGCCCCGGTGGCCGAGGGCGAGGCGCTGATCTGCTGCGCCGTCCCGGCCGAGCAACCCGAGGGCGCGGGCCCCCTGCAACTGGCCCTCTGATCCCGAACCGGAGACGACATCATGTTTTACCTGCTGATGCCGGAGGCCATGGACATGGCCGCCGAAGCCGCCCGGCTGACCCTCTGGCTGTTGCGCCGGCGGCTCGCCCGCCTCCGCTTCCTGCTTCGCGGCCCCGCTGCCGTCGGCGTCGATCTACGGGGCACCCTGGCCAAGGGCGAACTGCCGGCCACCTTGCGCGAGCGTATCGCGCTGGCCATCGCCGAAGCCCACGGCTGCGACTTTTGAGAAGGTGTGGACCCCATGATCACCAACCCACTGGACAGGCGCGCGCGCCTGTCGATCGAACTGGCCCTGACCGCCGGCAGCCCCGACCCCCGGCAGGACGCAGCCGCCCGCGCGCTGGGCATGTCGGGTGCGGAAATCGACGCCGCCCGCCAGGGCTGGAGCTTCGATCTGCGCACGTCCCTGGCCCTGGGACTGGCGCTGGCGGCCGAGAACATGCGCCAGGATCGCCGGGCCAGGGCGCTCAAGGCCGGCATTTCCGAAGCGGCCTGTCGCGAGATCGAGGCCCTGGTGCGCCAGGCCGGCACCGGAGGGCCCCGCCATGTGTGACGCCGACCAAGCGGATGACGGGGAGGAGGAGCCTTCGGCCCGTTGGGACGGCGCGCCGCCGGCGCCTGACTATTTTCGCGACATGATCATCCAGGATCCATGTACTTATGCGGAGTTTCTGGCCCGGCTGATGTGAAGGCCGGGCGCGGGGGAGGGGTCCATGGATCGTTGGCAGGCCATGCGCATCTTCGTGAAGGTGGCCGAGACGGAAAGCTTCGCCGAAGCGGCGCGCCATCTGCACCTGAGCGCGCCGGCGGTCACCCGCGCCATCGCGGCGCTGGAGGAAACCATTGGCGCCCGCCTGTTCGTGCGCACCACACGCTCGGTCAAGCTGACCGAGGCCGGCGGGCGCTACTTCGATGATTGCCGGCGCATCCTGGCCGACATCACGGAGGCGGAGGCCGCCGCCGCCGGGTCCTACGCCACGCCCTCGGGAACGCTGACCGTTACGGCGTCCTTGCTGTTCGGGCAAATGTACGTGCTGCCCATCGTGACGGACTATCTGGACGCCTATCCCGCCATGACGGCGCGCACCTTCTTCGTCGATCGTCCGGTGAACATCGTGGAGGAGGGGGTGGACGTGGCCGTCCGCATCGGCCGCCTGCCGGATTCGGGCTTCACCGCCATCAAGGTGGGCACGGTCCGCCGGGTGGTCTGCGGTGCGCCGGCCTATTTTGAGAAGCATGGCGTGCCCACCGCCCCGGCGGAGTTGAAGGATCATCGCATCGCCGTTTCCACCAGCGCCTGGGCCTCACCCGAATGGCGCTTCGCCAGCGATCAGCGGGTCGTCATCCATCCCACCCTGCACTGCAACACCAACGAGGCGGCGATCGCCACCGCCCAGGCCGGCTGGGGGCTGACGCGGGTGCTGCACTACCAGATCGGCCCGGCCTTGCTGGAGGGGCGCCTGCAGGTGGTGCTCAGCGAGTATGAGGAGCCGCCGCTGCCCATCCACGTGCTGTACGCCGAGGGGCGGCAGGCGCCGGCCAAGATCAGGGCCTTTGTCGACAGGGCGGTGGCCGCGTTGCGGGGCAATCGCTTATTGAACTGACCCGCTCAAACGCCCGCGCGCCGGCGCAACTCGTCGCGCTTGGCCGCCACCTCGGCGCGGGCGCGCTGCACGGCCTCCATCTCCGTCGCCTCCAGCAGGCCTTCGATAACGCGGCCCAGATGGTCGCGCATGGCGGCGCGGGCGGCCTGGGGGTCGCGGGCGGCCAGGCTCTGCACGATGCGCTGATGTTCCTCCACCCGGGGGTGGTCGCCCACGGTGCGGGCGCGTTCCAGCATGGCCATGCACAGTGGCGACTTGTAGCGCATGTCCCACAGCTGCTCGACCACGCCGACCAGGGCGGTGTTGCGGCTGGCCCGTGCGATGGTCAGGTGGAAACGGCGGTCGGCCTGCTCTCCCACCGCGTTGCGCTCGTTCTCCTCCCCGATCTCGCGCAGCAGGGCGGCCAAAACCGCCAGCTCCTCATCGGTGATCGTGGTGGCGGCCAGGGCGGCCACCTCGCCCTCCACCAGGCGGCGTGCCTCCGTCAGCTCAAAGGCGCCGATGTCCAGTTCCGCCGCCGCCTCGCTGGGGGGCAACTGCTCCGTCACATAGATGCCGGAGCCATGGCGCGCCTCCACCAGCCCCAGGATTTCCAGGGTGATCATGGCCTCGCGCACTGTGGGGCGGCTGACATCGAACGTTTCCGCCAGATCCCGTTCGGAGGGCAGGCGCTGGCCGGCGGCGTAGACGCCCCGGCGGATGTCGGCGGCGATGGCATCGGCCACCTGGCGGTACAGGCGCTGGCCGTTGGCGGGAAGGGGCAGCATGCGAGTGCTCTGACCAGATGCGGGGCGGACGGCGTCCAGGATAGGGCAGGGGCGCCCCCTCCCGCCAGTCCAATTCGTCTTCTTGACAGGCCTCTGGGCCTATGGAAGACATAAGTGGTAAGACCAATTTATTGGCGTTCCCGGGGTCATCCCGCCGGGTGCGTCCGCTCCAGGGTAAAGGTTCGACCGATGTTGAAGATCAAGGACGCCCGGGTGGTGGTCACCTGCCCCGGCCGCAATTTCGTGACGTTGCGCATCGAGACGGCGGACGGCCTGTACGGCCTGGGCGATGCCACCTTGAACGGCCGCGAACTGGCGGTGGTCAGCTATCTCACCGATCACGTCATCCCCTGCCTGATCGGCCGGGACGCCCACCAGATCGAGGACATCTGGCAGTATCTGTACAGGGGCGCCTATTGGCGCCGCGGCCCCGTCACCATGTCGGCCATTGCCGCCGTGGACATGGCACTGTGGGACATCAAGGCCAAGGCGGCCAACATGCCCCTGTACCAGCTGCTGGGTGGCGCCTGCCGCACCGGCGTGATGGTCTACGGCCACGCCAACGGCCAGACCATCGAGGAGACGGTGGAGGAGGCGCTGAGGTACCAGGCGCTGGGCTACAAGGCCATCCGCCTGCAGTCGGGCGTCCCGGGCCTGCCCTCCACCTACGGCGTTTCCGGCGACAAGATGTTCTATGAGCCGGCGGACGGCGCCCTGCCGACGGAAAACGTCTGGTCCACGGCCAAGTACATGCGCACGGTGCCCAAGCTGTTCGAGGCGGCCCGCCTGGCCCTGGGCGACGATGTCCATCTGCTGCACGACGTGCACCACCGCCTGACCCCCATCGAGGCTGGGCATCTGGGCAAGAGCCTGGAGCCCTACCGCCCCTTCTGGCTGGAGGATGCGACGCCGGCGGAAAACCAGGAGGCCTTCCGCCTGATCCGCCAGCACACCACGACGCCCCTGGCGGTGGGTGAGGTGTTCAACACCATCTGGGACTGCAAGGATCTGATCCAGAACCAGTTGATCGACTATATCCGCGCCACGGTGGTGCACGCCGGCGGCATCACCCACCTGCGTCGCATCGCCAACCTGGCGGACCTTTACCAGGTCCGCACCGGCTGTCATGGCGCCACCGACCTGTCGCCCGTGACCATGGCGGCGGCCCTGCATTTCGACCTATCCATCCCCAACTTCGGCGTCCAGGAATACATGCGCCACACGGCGGAGACGGACGCCGTCTTCCCCCACGCCTACAGCTTCAAGGACGGCTACCTCCACCCCGGCGATGCCCCCGGCCTGGGCGTGGACATGGATGAAGCGCTGGCTGCCAAGTATCCCTACAGCCGCGCCTTCCTGCCGGTGAATCGCCTGGAAGACGGCACCCTGTACAATTGGTAAGGACGGGTTTGGCTTACCGCTTTTCGTTTGGTTCTGGGTGTCGTGGTCTGGCCACAGTCTGGCCGTCGGGTTGACACGCGGCATGTGGTATGACCACTATTCCGCACCCTCCTCCTCCGCCCGTCCGGCCATGTGTTCCGCCAAGGTGCCGGACGGGTGGCTTCTTTCATTTGTCCCGTGTTCAGGTCAAACCTTTCCACGGATCATGCTGCGGAAAGCCGGTAGCTTGAACGCGCTGGCCGGTTGGACGTGAGAACCCCGGGGTGGCAGTCCCCGTGTCCGGCTTCTGCCTAAGAAACAATGCCTTGAAGGAAGGAACCCCATGCCGACCCATGCCGCGCGCCGTCTGAGCCGCAAGCGCTTCCGCGCCACCCTGGCGGTGGCCGCCGTCGCCCTGACGGCCGCCCCGATGGCCCGCGGGGCGCATGCCGCCGAGCGGCGCGACCTGCCGCTCAGCGCGGGCTGGCAGTTCCACCAGGGCGACGTGCCGTCGGGGAAGCAGGGGGGCGCCGAGGCCGCCGGCTTCAACGACAAGGGCTGGACCACCGTTTCCCTGCCCCACACCTGGAACCACCTGGGCGGCACGGCGGCGCGCGGGCCCGACTACAACGCCACACGCGGGGCCGGTTGGTACCGCCTGCGCTTCACCCCACCGGCCGACTACGCCGGGCGGAAGGTGTGGCTGCAGTTCGACGGCGCCAGCATCAACACCGAGGTCTGGCTGAACGGCGTGAAGCTGGGCGTGCACAAGGGGGCCTTCGGCCGCTTCCGCTTCGATGCCACCGCCGCCCTGAAGCAGGGCAAGGTCAACGTGCTGGCGGTCCGCACCGACAATTCCAGCCCGGCCGTGGCGGGATCGCCCACGGCGGAGGTCATCCCCATGTCGGGTGACTTCTTCCTGTTCGGCGGCCTCTACCGCCAGGTGTCGCTGATCGCCACCGACCCGGTGCACATCGACATGCTGGATTGGGGCGGGCCCGGCGTCTATGCCCACACTGCCGCCCTGGACGGTGCCGCGTCCATCGAGGTCAACAGCCGGGTGAAGAACGACGGCACCAAGGCCCAGCCGGTGGTGGTGAAGACCACCATCGTCGACGCGACCGGCGCCACGGTGGCCAGCGACAGCCATCCCCTGACCGTTGCGCCCGGCGCGCTGGAGGAACCGGCGCAGACCCTGAGCGTGCCGAACCCCCACCTGTGGGACGGCAAGGCCGACCCCTACCTCTACCACGTGGTGACGCGTATCGAGACGACGGACGGCCAACTGCTGGACCAGGTAATCCAGCCACTGGGCATCCGCACCTTCCGCTTCGACCCGGACCAGGGCTTCTTCCTGAACGGCAAGCATATCGCCCTGCACGGCGTGTCCCGCCACCAGGACCGGCCGGGCAAGGGCTGGGCCATCAGCCCCGCCGACCAGGCCCAGGACATGGACATCATGCTGGACCTGGGCATCAACACCCTGCGCCTGGCCCATTACCAGCACGACCAGGCCATCTACGACCTGGCGGATCGGGACGGCGTGGTCGTCTGGGCGGAAATCCCCCTGGTGAACCGCACCGTGCCGGAGACGCCGGACGGGGACAAGGGCATCACCACCCCCGCCTTCGCCGCCAACGCCGACAGCCAGCTGCATGAACTGATCAAGCAGAACTACAACCACCCCAGCGTCGTCACCTGGTCCATCGGCAACGAGGTGAACCTGATGGCGGCCAGCGGCCACGGCGTCAGCAACGCCCGGCCGCTGCTGACCCAGCTGAACAAGGCGGCGTATGAGCTGGACCACACCCGCCCCACCACCATGGCCGACTGCTGCGAGCCGTGGCCGGACGCGCCCAAGCCCGGTGTGGACGTGGTGGCGGAGATCACCGACCTGCTGGGCTACAACCGCTACCAGGGCTGGTACTACGACAAGCCGGAGGACCTGGGACCCGTGCTGGACCGGCTGCACAAGCTGCATCCGCGCCTGCCGCTGTCGGTCAGCGAATACGGCGGCGGCGGCGGCCTGACCCAGCATACCGATGAGGTGCAGACCGGCGTGGTCTACCCCAAAGGCCATTTCCATCCGGAGGAGCTGGAAAGCCGCCTGCATGAGATCTGGTGGGCGCAGCTGAAGGCGCGGCCCTACCTGTGGGGCACCTTCGTCTGGAACATGTTCGACTTCGCCAGCGACAGCCGGAGGGAGGGCGACATGGTCGATACCAACGACAAGGGCCTGGTGTCCTATGACCGCACGGTGAAGAAGGACGTGTTCTTCTTCTACAAGGCGGATTGGAGCGACCAGCCGGTGCTGCACCTGAACGGTCGCCGCTATGTCGACCGCGCCTATCCCGTGACCGACATCCAGGCCTACAGCAATGCCGCCAGCGTGCGGCTGAGCCTGAACGGTCGCGACCTGGGCACCGCACTTTGCCCCGACCACATCTGCCGTTGGCCGGCGGTGCATCTGGATGCCGGCGACAACGTCCTGACCGCCACTGCCGACATCAAGGGCCAAGCCGTGAGCGACAGCATCACCTGGCATTTCGGTGGCAAGGCTGACGAGATCCGCATCCGCGCCGGCGCCTCGGCCGGGCTGACCACCGCCGCCGGTGCCCGCTACGGCTCCGACGCCTTCGTCACCGGGGGCGAACCGCATGACCGCAACCCCGGCCCCGAGACCGGCAAGCCGGACAAGGTCATCGCTGCGGCCACCGGCACGCCAGATCCCAAGCTGTATGAGACCTACCGCGAGGGCGCCTTCACCTACCGCGTGCCGGTGCCGGCCGGTCGCTACCAGGTCACCCTGCGCTTCGCCGAGCCGGCGCTGGCGGCCGGTGCCCGCGTCTTCGACGTGGCCGCCAACGACCAGGTGGTGGTCATGCACCTGGACGTGGCGGCGGAGGCGGGTGGCACCCTGAAGGCGCTGGAGCGCACGGTGACCGTCGAGGTGAAGGGCAAGGATGGCATGGCCCTGGACTTCCGCCCCGTCACCGGCCAGGCGCTGGTGTCGGCCATCGACGTGGTGGCGGCGCGGTGAGCGTGGCCATGAAGGACGCGGTGGCGACCCCGGGGGTGATCCCCCAACCGCGGGGCCGCTACCGCTGGCTGGTCTGCTTCCTGCTGTTCTCCGCCGTGGCGCTCAGCTACGTCGACCGGCAGGTGCTGGGGGTGCTGAAGCCCCTGTTGCAGGACCGCTACGGCTGGACGGAAGTCGGCTACGGCACCATCGTCTTCTGGTTCCAGGCGGCCTACGCCAGCGGTTACCTGGTGTTCGGCCGGCTGGTGGATCGTATCGGCGCCCGTGCCGGCTACGCCCTGGCGGTGGCCATCTGGACTATCGCCCACATGGCCCATGCCGCCGCCGGTTCCGTCGCCAGCTTCGCCATTGCCCGCATCCCTCTGGCGCTGGGCGAGTCCGGCGCCTTTCCGGCCAGCCTGGCGGCGGTGGCGGAATGGTTCCCGCAGCGGGAACGGGCGCTGGCCATCGGCCTCACCAACGCCGGGGCCAATGTCGGCGCCGTCCTGACGCCCCTTATCGTGCCGGCCGTCACCCTGGCCTGGGGCTGGCGCGCCGCCTTCCTGGTTACGGGCCTGTTCACCGTGGTGTGGCTGGCGGCCTGGCTGGCCCTCTACCGCCGCCCGCGCGAGGTGGCGCGCCTGAGTCCGGGGGAACTGGCCTATATCGAGGCCGATCCCGTGCCGCCGCCGGTGCGCCTGCCGTGGCGGCGGGTGCTGGCGACGCGTGAAACCTGGGCCTATATCCTGGGCCGTTTCGTGATCGATCCGATCTGGTGGACCTTCCTGTTCTGGCTGCCCGACTTCTTCGCCAAGCGCTATGGCCTGGACCTCAAGGGCTTCGGGCCACCCCTGGTGCTGGTCTACATCCTGGCCGATATGGGCAGCGTGCTGGGCGGCTGGGGTTCGTCCCGCCTGCTGGCGCGGGGCGCCGGGCTGAACCGGGCGCGCAAGACCGCCTTCCTCGTCTGCGCGCTGGTGGTGGCGCCGGTGGCGCTGGCCATGGATACGGGCAGCCTGTGGGGGGCGGCGGTCCTGATCGGCCTGGCCTGCGCCGGGCACCAGGGCTTTTCCGTCAACCTTTACGCCCTGCCGTCCGACCTGTTTCCCCGCTGGGCCGCCGGGTCCGTCATCGGCCTGGGTGGGGCGGCGGGCGGTATCGGCAGCATGGCTATGGCCCAGGCCGCCGGCTGGATCCTGCAGACCACCGGCAGTTACCGCCCCATCTTCCTGATGGCGGCCAGCGCCTATTTCGTGGCCCTGGCGCTGATCCATTGGATGACGCCGCGCTATGCGCCGGCACGACTCACGCGGTGAGGATTTCCACTGTGGCTGATACCGATATCGAAAAGCCCAAGGTGCGGCGGCGCAAGGCGCTGGCCGGCGACGGCCGGCTGGCGGCCCCGCCGGACGCTCCCCTGGCCATCCCCGCCTGGACCCTGGCCCGCGCGCCCACCATCAATGACGTGGCGCGCCTGGCCAAGGTGTCGAAGAAGACGGTGTCCCGGGTCATCAACCAGTCCCCGTACGTGCACGACGCCACCCGCGCGGTGGTGGACGCGGTGGTGGCCCGCATCGGCTATGTGCCCAGCCCCCAGGCGCGCGGCCTGGCCATCAACCGGTCCTTCCTGCTGGGCCTGATCTACGACAACCCCAACGCCCAGTACATTGTGAACGTCCAGGGCGGCATCCTTGAGGCCTGCCATCGTGAGGGCTTTGAGCTGGTGGTCCATCCCTGCCGCCAGGTGGCGCCCGGCTTCCTGGCGGAGGTGAAGACCTTCGTGCAGCGCCAGAACCTGGATGGCGTGATCCTGGTTCCGCCCCTGTCGGAGGACGCGGCCCTGGTCGCCCTGCTGCGCACCATCGGCTGCCGCTACATGCGCCTGATGTCGGTGCCGTTGGACGAGCCCACGTCCATGGTGCTGCACACCGACCGCACCGGTGCCGCCGAGGTGGGCACCCATCTGGCCCAGCTGGGTCACAGCAGGGTGGCGCTGATCACCGGGCCGCAGCGCTATCGCTCCACCCACGAACGACGCGAGGGCTTCCTCGGCGCCCTGGCCGAGCACGGCGTGACCGTGCCCGACCGCTGGATCGTGGAGGGGCTCTACACCTTCGAGACGGGAGAGAAGCGGGGCATGGAGTTGTTGTCCCCGGCCGACCGTCCCACGGCCATCTTCGCCAGCAATGACGAGATGGCGGCCGGCGTCTACAAGGCGGCCTACCGTTTGGGCATCAGCATCCCGCGCGATCTCACCGTGGTGGGCTTCGACGACACGCCCCTAGCCTCACGCATGTGCCCGGCGCTGTCCACCGTGCGCCTGCCCATCCACGACATGGGCCGCCTGGCGGCCGACCGGCTGATCGGCCGCATCAACGACGGGGATGCGGGAAAGGCCCAGCCCATCACGGTGACGCCCCGGCTGGTGGTGCGGGAATCCTCCAGCGCGCCGGCCCAGAGTGTGGTCGCTTCAGGTGGGATCACCTGAAGCGTGGATCACACGACAAAACCGAAGCCTGGAGTCTTTCCGACGATTCAATTCAAGTCAGAAAGACTCTAGAACTCAGCGCCTGGCAGGTCCACGGGCAGGTTGGCGGTGTCGGTCAGGGTAACGCGCAGGGCGCCGGACAGGGACGGGGCGGCCAGGGCCACCTCGGTCTGGCCCTCGGCCCGGGCGGCGGCTAGGGCCGTCTGGTTGAAGCGGCGCACACTGTCGCTATTCGCATCCACCCCGGCGCCATCCACCACCGGGCGGATGTATTCCGCGCCCACCAGCACCTGCAAAGCCTGGATCTGGTCGGCCGCCGCCCAGTCGTTCAGCGGCGGCACGCCCACCAGATCGTCGAAGGTGGTGGCGCCGGCCGCCAGCCGGTCCAGCAGCGGGTTGAAGATGCCCTCGTGCAGGGCGACGTCGCCGAAGGACCGGGGCACCACCATGGGGCAGTCGGCCCGCCGGCGGGCCAGGGTGTAGCGGGTGGCGCGATGGGCGGCGATCAGGTCGTTGATGTTCAGGGGCGCCAGGTCGCAGACATGGATGTCCCGGCGGAACTGCCGGTTCAGGGCCATGTCGCGCACCCCCTCGCGCAGCAGCGCGTTCGGCATGGCCGCCATCAGGGTGCGCGGCTTCTCCGGCACGGCCAGCAGGGGGACGTTGTCGGCGTGGGTGCCGGACCCGATGAAGCCCGCGCCGTGGTTGGCCATGAAGGTCGCGATCTCCTTGTGATAGAAGACGCGCCAGTACTCGTTCAGGTACTCGTGCACGATATAGCTGGCGTCCAGCGTCTCAATGGCCTGCAGCTGCTGTTCGATGGCGGGATTGGATTCGAAGTACAGGGCGCCCGTGTCCGCCATCTGCCGCAGGAAGGCGCGGACCTTGGCCACCCGCTCCTCCACCGTGCCGGTGGTGACGGCATAGACGTCCACCATCAGGGCGCGGATGGGCATCTTGCCGGCCCAGCCCGGCTGGCAGTTATAGCTGGCGTAGACGATGCCGCCGGGCTTCAGCCGGCGGCGGATGACGGCCCCGATCTCCCGCCGCACCGTCTCGCTGACCCAGCTCATGATCCCGTGCATGACGATGAAGTCGCAGTCGGCGATGGGCCCATCCTCCTCCGTCGCCAGGTCCTGGAAACTGGCGGCGCTGAAACTGGCATTGGTGATGCCGGCGGCACGGCGCAGGTTTTCAGCACTGGTGATGTGCACGGGGTTGAAGTCCACGCCCATGAAGTGCCCCTGGGGGAACAGGCTGGCGAACAGCGTGGGGCTGTAGCCATGGCCGCAGCCCAGATCCAGGTAGCGGAAGGGCCGGTCCAGGCGCGGCGCCTGGTAGCCGCACTGCAGGGCGGCGTAGGCGATCGAGGCCGGGTTCAATTCCTGGTAATAGCGGCGCAGGTAGGCGATGCCCGTGACATAGCGGTGAACGTCGTCCTGCACGATGCCTTCGGGCGTGCCGCCGCCGGGGATGGCCTTGTTGCCGCTCATCGACCCTGGTCCTTCGCACTTGTGTCGGTCCTTGGCGCAGACCTTGGCCCCAGGCGGCCCCGCTGTCGAGAGTAAAAGGGGAGCGGTGATTCAGAATGCGGTTGAAACATGGCCGATGGGCGGATTCGCCGCATCACATCAAAGGGTAACAGAGCGCTTATAAGCTGCGACCTTCAAGGTTGAATTACTGTGCGCTCGATAGCATTTACGGTGAATTTTATGAATCTCGCCCTCCGCCCCAAGTTGTTGGCCGCATTCGGTGGCCTGTTACTGCTGACCATCGCCATCAGCCTGCTGTCCTTGTGGCGGATCGGCACGATCAACAGCGCCGCCACGGAAATCCGCGATGTCTGGCTGCCCTCGGTGGACGCCGTGGGCGACATGAAGGCCTTCACCGCCCGCCAGCGCATCTCCGCCGGCCGGGTTGTGGCGGCGGGCGACGACAAGGCGCGGGACGAGGCCATCAAGCTGTATGGCAAGCAGACGGCCGACCTGAACGCGGCCGTGGCGCGGTTCGAGGCCGTGGGCCAGACGGGCGAGATGGCAGCCCTGTACGCCAAGTACCAGGCCCTGCGCGGCCCGTACGAGGCCAGCATGGCCTCCATGTTCGAAACCGCCAAGCAGAACCACGAGCAGGCGGAAAAGGCCATGAACGGCGAGATCGTGGCCGTCTTCCGTAAGGTGCAGGAATCGCTGGAGGCGCTCAGCGCCTATGATCGCGCCGGTGCCGCCAAGGCCAACGACGTGGTGCAGTCCGCCTACACCCACGCGCTGTGGAGCATATCCATCTTCGCCCTGGTGGCGGTGCTGGTGTCGGTGGGCGCCGTGCTGTGGCTGGACCGTGACGTGGTGCAACACCTGGCGCGCCTGGCCGGCGTGATGCGCCGCCTGGCGCAGAAGGACTATGGCTTCACCCTGGACGCCACCGGCCGGCGGGACGAGGTGGGCGACATGGCGCGCGCCGTCGACGTGTTCCGCACCAGCATGCGGCAGGTGGATGAACTGGCCGCCACCCAGGCGGCGGAGGCGGCGGCCAAGACCGAGCGGGCCAACCGGGTCGACGCCCTGGTCCAGACCTTCGACACCGATGTCGCCCATACCCTGCAATCGGTCACCCAGGCCTCCACCGGCCTGCATGAGACGGCGGAGAACCTGACCCGCATCGCCGACACCGGCGCCCGCGACGCGGTGGCGGTGGCCGGCGCCTCGGAACAGGCGGCCGCCAACGTCCAGACCGTGGCCGTGGCGGCGGAGGAACTGGGCGCCAGCATCGGGGAGATCGGCCGCCAGGTTTCCGTTTCCGCCACCATCGCCGCCAAGGCGGTGGCGGAGGCGACGCGCACCAACGTCGCCGTGACCAGCCTGACGGAAGCCGCCCAGCAGATCGGCGCCGTCGTGGCGCTGATCAGCGACATCGCGGGGCAGACCAACCTGCTGGCGCTGAATGCCACCATCGAGGCGGCGCGCGCGGGTGAGGCGGGCAAGGGCTTCGCTGTCGTGGCCAGCGAGGTGAAGGCCCTGGCCAACCAGACGGAACGGGCCACCAACGACATTCGCCAGCAGATCGAGTCCATGCAGGCCGCGACTGGGGAGGCGGCCGGCGCCATCGCCGCCATCGGCCAGACCATTGCAGAGATCGACCACATCACCACCACCATCGCCGCGGCGGTGGAGGAACAGGGCGCCGCCACGCAGGAGATCGCCCGCAATGTGGCCGAGGCCGCGCGCGGCACCAGCGAGGTCAGCGCCGGCATGAACGGCGTGCGGCAGGTGGCGGGCGAGACCGGCACCGTGGCGGGGGAGGTGCTGATGGCCGCCGACGACCTGTCGTCCCAGGCCGATGGCCTGCGCACCCGCGTCTCCACCTTCCTGGCGGCCCTGCGCGCGGCCTGATGGGCGCGGGCTGACCGAAAAGGGTCTCTTGCGGGATGGCCGGTCCGGGTGGAATCGTTGCGCCCACAGATAAAAGTCCCGTGCCGTCTTCGGATGGCGCGGGGTTGTTGGCAGAAGGAACATCAATGAAAGCCTGGCTTTCCACCCTGGCCCTCACCGCGGCGCTGGCCCTGGCGGGCGTTGCCGGCGCCGCCGACGGTACTCCCCCCAGCTATCCCAACCAGATGGAGGGCGACGTCGTCGTCCGCGACTTCGCCCTGACCAATGGGGAGCATCTGGCCGACGCCAAGTTCCATTACACCACCCTGGGCACGCCGCAGCGCGACGCGTCGGGCGCCATCACCAACGGGGTGCTGCTGCTGCACGGCACCACCGGCACCGGCCGCAACTTCCTGAACGCCAGCCTGGGTGGGGAGCTGTTCGGGCCGGGCCAGCCGCTGGATGCCGCCAAGTATTTCATCATCCTGGCCGACGGCATCGGCCACGGCGGCTCCTCCAAGCCGTCGGACGGGCTGAAGGGCCATTTCCCCCACTACGGCTATGTCGACGCGGTGGAGGGCCAGTACCGGATCGTCACCCAGGGCCTGGGCGTCAAGCACCTGAAGCTGGTCGCCGGCACTTCCATGGGCGGCATGCAGACCTGGATCTGGGGGGAGCGCTATCCGGACATGATGGATGCGCTGATGCCCATCGCCTCTCAGCCCGTGGCCATTTCCGGCCGCAACATGCTGTGGCGCCAACTCATCATCGAGGCCATCCGCAACGATCCGGATTGGAAGGGCGGCGACTACACGGCCCAGCCGACCGGCTACACCCGCGCACTGCCCATTTTCCAGATCATGGTCAATAACGCCTCGGTCCTGCAGCAGCAGGCCCCCAGCCGCACGGCGGCCACCACCCTTTACGACCAGTGGGTGGCCGACTACGCCAAGACCGTGGACGCGAACGACTATCTTTACTGGTTCGAATCGTCCTACGACTACGACCCCAGCCCGGAGCTGGAGAAGATCAAGGCCAAGCTGGTGGCGGTGAACTTCGCCGACGACCTGCTGAACCCAGCCGAACTGGGCGTGATGGAGGCGGCCATGAAACGCATCACCAATGGCCGCTACGTTCTTATCCCCGCCTCGGACCAGACGCGCGGCCACCAGACCCTGACGCAGGCCAAGGTATGGAAGGGCGCGCTGGAGGAGTTGCTGAAGTAGGGCGACGGGGCCGGCGCCTCACGCCTTCCCGGCATAGCGGTCGGTGGCGCGGATCAGCTGGTCCAGGATGCCGGGTTCGGCGTGGGCGTGGCCCGCCCCCTCGATCAGGTGGAAGTCCGCCTCCGGCCAGGCCTTGTGCAGGGCATAGGCGTAGCGGGCGGGGCAGGGCATGTCGTAGCGGCCGTGGACGATGGTGGCCGGGATGTGGCGGATGCGGCCCACGTCCCGCACCAGCTGGCCCTCGTCCAGCCAGGCGCCGTGCATGAAGTAGTGGTTCTCGATGCGGGCGAAGGCCAGGGCGAAATGCCCGTCCTTGAAGGGGGCCGAATACTCGGGGTTGGGCAGCAAGGTGACCGTCTCCCCCTCCCAGATGGTCCAGGCCTTGGCGGCCGCCAGCTTGGCGGCCTCGTCGTCGCCCGTCAGGCGGCGGTGATAGGCCGCCATCATGTCGTGGCGCTCCGCCTCCGGGATGGGGGCCTGGAAGCGTTCCCACTTGTCGGGGAACAGCTCCGACGCGCCGAACTGGTAGTACCAGAGCAACTCCCCCTTGGTCAGGGTGTAGATGCCGCGCAGCACCAGCTCGCTCACCCGCTCCGGATGTGCCTCGGCATAAGCCAGCGCCAGGGTGGAGCCCCAGGAGCCGCCGAACACCTGCCACTTGTCCACGCCCACCAGGTCGCGCAGGCGCTCGATATCCGCCACCAGGTGCCAGGTGGTGTTGGCTTCCAGGCTGGCGTGGGGCGTGGATTTGCCGCAGCCGCGCTGGTCGAACAGCAGGATGTCGTAGAGGGCCGGGTCGAACAGGCGGCGCTGGCCCGGGCTGGTGCCGCCGCCGGGGCCGCCATGCAGGAAGACCACCGGCTTGGCTCCCCGCGTGCCGCAACGCTCATAGTAAATCGCGTGCCCGTCGCCGACATCCAGCATGCCGGTCTCGTAGGGCTCTATGGCCGGGTAGAGCGTGCGCAGCGTGGTTGCCGGGGTGGGCATGGGGCCGTTCCTTATTTGGGCGCGTCGCCGTCGGTGGCGGTGGCGGCCGGGGTCGATTCGGCTTCCGCCGGGATCCAGCCGGTCTTGGGGCCAGCCTGAGGGCCCGTCTGGGGGGCGGTGTCCGGCGGGGTCGCCTGGGGCGCGGGCGCCGGGACGGTGTCGGCCTTGGGCGTCTCCGCCGGGGTGTCCGCCCGGGGTTGGGTGACTGGGGGCTGGGTAACCGGGGGCTGGGTAACCGGGGACTGGGCCGGGGCCGTATCCTGCGGGGCGGCGGCGGGCGCCGCGTTGGGCTGGCTTTGCGGTTGGGTCTGTGCCGCCGGGGGCGTCGGTTCGGGCTGTGGTGCCTTGGCAGCGGGGGTGGGTTCGGCCGGGACCACGGGGGGCGGGGACGCCGGTGCCGCCCCCGGCGTGGGAGTCTCGGGTGCGGGCGTCACGGGGGCTGGCGCCACCGGGGCGGGGGCCGCGTGCTTGGCCGGCTTCTCCGGCTTCGCCTCGGCCTTGGGCTCCGGCTTGGGTTCCGGATCGATGTTGACGGTATAGTCGGGAACGATGCGTGCCTGATTGCCGGTGATGACCAGCACCTTCTGCCCCAGCGGGATGGGCGTGGGTTCGCGCTGGGTCACCGACAGCAGGTCGCCGTTGGGCTTGCGCACGATGTATTCCCAGCCGGTGGTGTCGCCGGTCATGTGCTCCGCGCTGGTGCCGACGATGGTGCCCACCACGGTGCCGCCCACGGCGCCTAGGGCGCCGTTGGGACCGATCTGCGAGCCCAGGATGCCGCCAGCGGCCCCGCCGGCCACGGCGCCCACGGCGCCGCTGGCGCTGATCGACACCTGGCGGAAGCCGATGATGACGCCCGGCTCGGCCTTGTTGGCCTGCTGCACGGCGGTGGCGTTGTAGGTGTTGGGTGAATAGTCGGCCGCGCAGCCCGCCAGGACGACGGGGGCGAGAAGGGCGACAGCGGCCGTCAGGCCGAACCGGATGGATCGCGACACGGGGGAGCCGTTCCCTGAAACGACCGGGGCGCGGATTACCCCGGATAGGCTGTATGGACAGCCCCGTGTCATAGGAGATCCGTCCCCGGGTGTCACTTGGCAATTTCATGGCGGCAATGTGGTCAACTTGCCATCATGGCGCGGCGCTCCCGCCCCCGGGCCCGCCCCCGGGCCCAACCGGACCTCCCCGCCATGAAGCAAATCCGCCTCAACGCCTTCGACATGAATTGCGTCGGCCACATCCACCAGGGCCTGTGGCGCCACCCGCGCGACCGTTCGACGCAATATACCGAACTGGCCTATTGGATGGACCTGGCGCGCACGCTGGAGCGGGGCCTGTTCGACGGGCTGTTCCTGGCTGACGTGCTGGGCATCTACGACGTCTACCAGGGTGGGCCCGACGCGGCGGTGCGCGAGGCGGTGCAGGTGCCGGTGGGCGATCCCCTGCTGCTGATCCCGGCCATGGCGGCGGCAACCACCCACCTGGGCTTCGGCGTCACCGCCAACCTGAGTTATGAGCCGCCCTACACCTTCGCCCGGCGCATGAGCACGCTGGATCATCTGACGGGTGGGCGCATCGGCTGGAACATCGTCACGGGATACCTCGACAGCGCCGCCCGCGCCCTGGGCCTGGACGGGCAGGCGGCGCATGACGACCGCTATGCCGTGGCCGAGGAATACATGGACGTCGTCTACCGCCTATGGGAGGGCAGCTGGGCCGACGACGCCGTGCGCCGCGACCGCGCGGGCGGCGTTTACGCCGACCCGGCGCGGGTCCGTGCCGTCCGCCATCACGGCCCGCACTTCCGGATGGAGGGGGCGCACCTGTGCGAGCCGTCGCCCCAGCGCACGCCCGTGCTGTATCAGGCGGGGTCGTCCGAGCGAGGGCGCAAGTTCGCCGCCGCCCATGCCGAATGCGTCTTCGTCAACGGCGGGCCCAAGCCGCACGTCGCCCGCCTGGTGGCCGACCTGCGCGACCTGGCCCGCAGCCTGGGCCGCGACCCCGCCAGCCTGAAGGTCTTCGTCGGCGCCACCGTCGTGGTGGATGAGACCGACGCCCTGGCCCAGGCCAGGCTGGCCGATTATGAGCGCTACGCCAGTGTCGAGGGCGCCTTGGCCCACGCCTCCGCTTCCCTGGGCATCGACTTCGCCGCCAAGGAGTGGGATGAGCCCATTCACGCCGGCCAGAGCCAGGCCGTGACGTCGAACATCGAGAACCAAGCCGCCCGCCGGCCGGACAAGGTGCTGACCCGGCGCGGCTTGATGGACGGGTTGAAGCTGGGCGGGCGCCAGGTGCCCATCGTCGGCGGCCCGGCCAAGGTGGCGGATGAGCTGACGGCCTGGGTGGACCAGGCGGACGTGGACGGCTTCATCCTGGCGCGCACGGTCACGCCGGAATGCTTCGGTGATTTCGTCGACCTGGTGGTGCCGGAGTTGCAGCGGCGGGGTGCCTACAAGACGGAATACGCGCCTGGCACATTGCGGGAGAAGCTGACAGGCCAGGGGGCGCGGCTGCCCGATGCCCACCCCGCCGCCAGCCGGCGCTGGCCGGGTTAGCCCAGCGCATCCTTCAGGAACAGGCTGGCGGCATGCTCCAGCCCGGCCAGGGCCTCACGCCCATGGGCCAAGTCGGGCTCATCGCCCAGGGCGGCGGCGCCCTTCATCATTTGCAGCAGCGTGACGGCCATGGCGGCCGCCCGCTCAGGCGGCAGGGCGGGGGACTTGGCGCGCAGGATGGCGGCGATGCCCCGGCGCAGGCCGGCGCGCAAGGCGCCCTGCTGCGCCACCATGTCGGGCCGAGCGTCGATCAGGGCGAAGGCGGCGGCGCGCTCCACCTTCAGGCTGGGCAGCACGGCCAGCAGGTCGGCCGCCAGTTCGGCCGGCGACAGGGTGGCGGCGCGCGCCTCCACCGTCGCCAGCAGAGCCATCAGCGCCTCCGCGTATTGCGCCAGCAGGGCGTCGGCCAGCACGGCCTTGGTGGGGAAGAACTGGTAGAGCGAGCCGATGGGGGCCCCCGCCCTGGCCGCGATCTCCGTCATCGTCGCGGCGTCATAGCCCTTCTCCGCGAACACGGCGCCGGCGGCGGCCAGCAGGGCGGCCACGCGGGCGCGGCCCCGTTCGCGGGTCGGCATCTTGGGGCCGGCGGTGGGCGCGCCTTCCGCGGATGCGGCAATAGGCGCGGCGGCGTCGGCTGTTGACTTTTGTGAGGACATTCTCATAAATCTTTCATGAGGACGCCCTCATATTCCCATTCCCGGCGCCCGCCGTCCATCCCCGCTTCTGGAGGTTGCCATGAGCTTCAACCTGGATCCCAAGACCACCGCCCTGGTGCTGATCGACCTGCAGCACGGCATCGTCAACCTGCCCCTGGCGCCGCACACGGGGGCCGAGGTGCTGGCCCGGTCCAAGGCGCTGGCCGACCGTTTCCGCGCGGCCGGCGCACCGGTGGTGCTGGTGCGCGTGGCTTTCGCGCCTGATTTCAGCGACGCGCCGCGTCAGCTCACGGACCAGGCCATGACCGTGCCGCCGGGCGGCTTTCCGGCCAATTGGGCCACGCTGGATGAGGATTTGGTGAAGGCGGGTGACATCATCGTCACCAAGCGGCAGTGGGGCGCCTTCTACGGCACGGATCTGGATCTGCAACTGCGCCGCCGGGGCATCACCACCATCGTGCTGGCAGGCATCGCCACCAACATTGGCGTCGAATCCACGGCGCGCGGCGCCTGGGAACACGGCTATGCCCTGGTGTTCCCGACCGACGCCATGAGCACCTTCACTGCCGAGATGCAGGACTTCGCGCTGAACACCATCTTCCCGCGCCTGGGCCGCCGGACCACCAGCGACGCCATCACGCTGGGTTAAGCTAGGCGGCGAAGAGGAAGGTGAAGAGGAGGGGGCAGGTCTCATGGACCAGGGTCCGGATCTCTCCCTCCGTCACGCGATCCCGCGCCATCATCAGGCGCACGATGGGTTCGGCCAGCAACTCGTCCAGCGTCGCTTCCTCGATCTCCGGCATCGGCATGGCGGATCCCCTTCCGTCTCGGTGGAAACTGTATGGCCACAGTAATGATATTAAG
The DNA here is from genome assembly GCF_007828025.1 of Nitrospirillum bahiense. Lineage (NCBI taxonomy): Bacteria > Pseudomonadati > Pseudomonadota > Alphaproteobacteria > Rhodospirillales > Azospirillaceae > Nitrospirillum > Nitrospirillum bahiense. Next base: position 52,872 of record NZ_VITO01000027.1, on the reverse strand, counting down.
AATGATTCGCAAATAGCCTTTTCGCAGCCACCCCTCCGGCATACGCGGGAGGGGCGGGATCACCCTGGCACGAAGGGGCTTTGCGCCGCCGCAGGCCAGCGGTTGCGGAGGGAGCTTCGAAGGTAGCGAAAATCCCATGGTCCCTATGGCATTATGCGATGAGGGCAATGGGAGCGATCAGATGGACTTCACCTACTACGAAGCCATTTTCCTGGGCGGAGTCCTGGGCTTCTTCACATCTGCCGGCTTCGTTGTGGCCCGCTGTGGCAGGGTCGGGCTGATGATGGTCTCAGCCCTGGCGCTTACACTGATTGCCGATGCCGTGCTTTTGATCAATTGGGACGCCGCCGGGCAGATGCCTATTGGCTTCGTCGCGCTGGACTTGGCCCTCATCACCGTATTCAGCGCCATAGGCAATGGGTTCGGTGCCTTGCCCATATTGTTGGTGCGGCGCTTTTGGCATTACCTTCAGGTGAAGCGGGCAATCTGAAGCGACCTAAGCCGCCTCTTGCCCTTCCAGGAACACCACCAGTTCCTCCAGGGCGTGGGTCAGGTGGCCGCGCAACACCTCCACCGCCTCGTCCCCCTTGCCGTCGCGGCACAGGGCCACCAGCTGCTCGTGCTCATCCATGGAGCGATCGTGGATGGCGGGGGTCATGGACAGGTGCAGCCGGACATAACGGTCCAGGCTGTCGTGGATGCGCTTCACCATGTCCAGCATCACCGGGCGCTGGGCCGGCTCGTACAACGCCTCATGCAGTTGCCAGTTCAACGCCCCCCAGCGGCTGGCCTCGGCGGCATGCATCTCCTTCAGCACGGCTTCGGCCTTCTTGATCTGCTTCGCGCTCAGCTGCGGGATGGCGCGGCGCAGCAGGTCGATTTCCAGCAGCAGCCGCACCTCGTAGTATTCGCGCACCTGGGTGGGCGACAGCTGGGCCACGACCGACCCCTTGTAGGGGATGGTGGCCACCAGGCCTTCCGCCTCCAGCTGCTGCAGCGCCTCGCGCACGGGGATGCGGCTGACCCCCAGCTTCTGCGCAATCTCATCCTGGCGCAGCTGGGCACCCAGCGCGTATTCCCCGGACAGGATCATCTGCCGCAAGGCGTCAACCACCTGGGCCGACAGGGATTTCCGTTCGATCTTGGCGCGTGCGATCATTTGGTGGCTTCTTGACGGGGTGCGGATTGGAAAAGGCGGCCCTGTGATTTGCCTCTGAACATCCTGATATCGGATGTAAAAGCAATTGATTTTCTAAAATACGCTAGACGGTTCGGGGATGCCGCGCCATGGGCAGTTGGTGCATGGCCCGGTCTAGTTCCCGTTCAGCCTCAAGCGATAGCATTCCCCGCCGTCCGTCCGGATGCCAGAATGGGTGCCGGTGGCGCTATGCTTGACAGTTTGGATATCGTATCCGATACGCTATCGCCCCACCAGGGCACCCCACGGGCATGATACCCTGGCGCATCCATTCGACGATAACGGGGACGGGCAGGGCATGGCGGTGATGGCGGGGGCGGACAGCCCGGTAAGCGGCCCGGCGGTGGCGCCTGAAGACCACGATGGCGGCCATCCCCCCGGCCTCTACCTGCTGTTCGCGGTCGAGTTCTGGGAGCGGTTCTCCTATTACGGCCTGCAATCCATCCTGATCTTTTTCCTGCTGTGGCACCTATCCATGGACAAGGTGTCGGCCTATGCCGAGCTGGGGGCCTTCGGCGTCCTGGTCTATATGTGCCCGGTGGTTGGCGGCTTCATGGCCGACCGCTGGGTGGGTGCCCGCCACGCCGTGCGCGCCGGTGCCGTGCTGCTGATGCTGGGCCACGGCCTGATGGCCTGGCAGCCGGCGCAGACGGTGGAACGGCTGGTGACGCCTGAGGCCACCTATGACCTGAAGCGCCCCATCCTCTATCCCGCGGAGGGGGAGGACGGCGCCCGCCAGGTGGTGGTGAATGGCACCGCCCAGGTCATCACCAGCCTGGGCAGCGTCCAGGGCGATGACCCGGATGCCCGGGTCCTGACCTATGTCGGTCCCGACGGCGCCGCCGTCACCCTGCGGGGACGCCTGGAAAAGACGCCGGACGCCGGCGGGCTGAAGCTGTTCTACCTGTCGCTGGCCCTCATCGCCGCCGGCGTGGGCATGCTGAAGCCCAACATTTCCGCCCTGGTCGGCCGGCTGTACGGCCAGCGCCACGCCGCGCGCGACCGTGGCTTCCTGATTTTCTACCTGGGCATCAACGCCGGCGGCCTGATGGGCAGCATCGTCTGCGGCTGGCTGGGCGCCGCGCTGGGCTGGGAATGGGGCTTCGGGGCCGCCGGCATCGGCATGGCCGTGGCGTTGGCCACCTTCTCCCTGGGCCGCCGCCTGCTGCCGCCCGAACTCCCCGCGGCCGAGGGCGGCCCCCGTGCCGCCAGCAGCGCGCCGGGTGGCCTGCTGGCCCTGGCCGGTGGCTTGGCCGTGGCGCTGGGGGCCTGGCTGATCGTCGATCATCCGACGGTGGTGGGCCATGTGCTGGACATCGCCGCCGTGGCCGGCCTGGCCGCCGTCTTCTGGTTCGCCCGCCGCTGCGACGCGCGCCAGCGCCGCCATCTGGCGCTGCTGCTGCTGCTCATGCTGGTGTCGGTGCTGTACTGGACCCTGTTCTACCAGGGGCCCGCCTCCCTGAACGTCTTCGCCGCCGAGTGGACGGACCGCCACATCGGCCCGGTGCTGGTGCCGGCCCCGGTGCTGCAGTTCCCGGACAAGGCCTTCGTCATCCTGCTGGCCCTGCCGCTGGCGGCCCTGTGGCGCTGGCTGGACGGCCATCGCCGCGACCCCGGCCCGGTGACCAAGTTCGGCTTGGGTGTGCTGTTCGTCGGCCTGGGCTTCCTGGCGCTGGCCTTCGGCATTGAGGTGACGCCGGCGGGCCTGCGCGTGGGCGTGGCCTGGCTGCTGTCGCTCTATCTGCTGCAAGAGGTGGGGGAGCTGTGCCTGTCCCCCATTGGCCTGTCCTCCATCACCCGCCTGTCGCCGCCGGCCATCACCAGCCTGCTGGTGGGCCTGTGGTTCCTGTCCACGGCCTATGGTCAGCGCCTGAGCGCGCTGGTGGCGCAGGCGACGGTGGTTGACGGCAGCCTGCCGGCGGCGGTGCAACTGGCCTCATACCAGGCGGTGTACCTGAAGGCCGGCCTGTGGTCCTGCGCCGCGGCTGTGCTGCTGCTGTTGCTGGTGGTGCCGCTGCGCCGCCTGAATGATTGATGTGTGATCCCAGAGAAGCGGGTTTGAGACCATGACCAAGGGTATTGGGGGGCTGTCGGCCCCGGCGGTGCTGTCGACCTTGAAGTCCCGGCGGGCGGCGGTGCAGCCCGTCACGGCGGATGAATACCGCGCCCGCATCGAGGCGGTGCGGGCCCATATGGCGGCGCGCAAGGTGGATGCCCTGCTGCTGCCGGCGTCCAGCAACTTCCTCTACTTCACCGGCCTGGACTGGCACCCCAGCGAGCGGCTGACAGCGGCCGTGATCCTGAAGGACGGCGACCCCGTCTATGTCTGCCCGGCGTTCGAGGAGCCCAAGCTGCGCGGCCATATCACCGTGGGTGATGAAGTGCGCACCTGGCAGGAGGATGAGAGCGCCTACGCCCTGGTGGCGGACCTGGTGCGGGCGCAGTCGGGCGCCTCTGCCACGGTGGCGGTGGACGCCCTGGGCTATGCCGGCGTGTTCTTCGACCTTGCAACGGCGCTGCCCCAGGCCACCCTGGTGGATGCCCGCCCCCTGACCGAGGCCTGCCGCCGGGTGAAGTCGGCGCATGAGATCGCCCTGCTGTCCCACGCCAAGGCCATCACGCTGGAGGTCCACCGCCTGGCCGCCGGCATCCTGCGTCCCGGCATCACCCCGGGTGAGGTGGTGGCCTTCATCGGCCAGGCCCACCGCGCGCTGGGGGCCGACGGCGGCAACACCTTCTGCGCCGTGCAGTTCGGCGAGGCCACGGCCTATCCCCACGGCGCCCCCGGCGACTGGTTCCTGAAGGAGGGCGACCCCGTCCTAATTGACACCGGCTGCGCCATCGAGGGCTACAAGTCCGACATCACCCGCTGCTACACCTTCGGCCACGCCACCCCCGAATACCGCCGGGTGTGGGAGGATGAGCGCGACGCCCAGATGGCGGCCTTCAACGCCGCCCAGATCGGCGTTCCATGCGAAGCGGTGGACATCGCCGCCCGCAGCTTCCTGGAGTCCCGCGGCTACGGCCCCGGCTATCAGGTGCCCGGCTGCCCCCACCGCACCGGCCACGGCGTGGGCCTGGACCTGCATGAGCCCGCCTATATCGTCGGCGGCAACAAGCAGCCGCTGGAGGCCGGCCTGTGCTTCAGCGTGGAGCCCATGCTGTGCCTCTACGGCAAGTTCGGCGTGCGCTTCGAGGACCACGTCTACATGACCGAAGACGGCCCCCGCTGGTTCACCGTTCCGCCGACGGATGTGGACAACCCCTTCGGGCTGCATCACTGAGGGGCTTCATGGCAGACGGATATCCGGAAGGTATTGATTGCCTGTGGATAGCGATGGACCAGGGCGGGAGGGTGGGAGCCTTCATCACAGCGGGGGAAGGCCCCGTTCCCGGCCAGGCCTTCGGCTTCGAGGCGTTCACGGCATTCTCCTTGGAAGAGATGCTGCTGGCCCTTGGCGTGTCGACACCGGCCACGCTCCTGGTGGATGTCCCCAGGCCTGACAGTTTCCTGGCCTTGGCCAGCCGGGGGGTCTTCGTTTACGACTGGGGTGAGTTTCATCACAATTCCGTGGGAGACTATCATTCATATCGGCTGGTCGCCGTTCCCGAAAAACCTATCGCCATTGCGGCGCTTCTGCCCGATATCGCCGAGATTGCGTCAGCCATTCATTTTCCGGACGTTTCCTTCGGACGCGCGCTGGTGATCGACCCAAGGGACACGATGGCGTGTGAGGAGAGTGCGGCTTAAGCGTCGGCTTGAGGCGGGCCGTGTTCATCCTCGACACATAAAAGAAGGGCCGGTCCTTGCGGGCCGGCCCTTGAGGATGTGCCTTGGGAGGAAACGCCAGATCTAAGTCAGGCTCGGGACTTAGACCTGGAAGCCACGCCAGAACGGATCCTGGGTGGGGTCGACGTAAATGGTGTTGAGGCCGGTCTGCACCGCCCAGCCCTTGACGGACGGGCGGATGCTGGGGAAGTCGCCCAGCGTGCCGGCGCTTTCCACGCGGCCTTCGAACAGGCTGCCGATGATGCTTTCGTGCACGAAGCTCTGGCCGACGCTGAGCTTGCCCTGCGCCGCCAAATGGGCCATGCGGGCGGAGGTGCCGGTGCCGCAGGGCGACCGGTCGATGGCACGGTCGCCGTAGAACACGGCGTTGCGGCCGTGGGCGTCCTTGTGCTTGGGCTTATCCACCCACATCACGTGGCTCAGGCCCCGGATGGTGCTGTCCAGCGGATGGACGGGGGTGATCTTCTCCCGCACCAGCTGCCGCACCAGGCCGCTGAAATGGATGATCTTCTGGCTGCCCAGGTCATCGATGCCCTTGTAGGCGCCTTGCGGCTCGATGATGCCGTAGAAATTGCCGCCGTAGCTGATGTCCAGGGTGAGGGGGCCCAGCTCCGGCACCTCAATGGTGACGCCCTTGGTGAACAGGAAGCTGTCGATGTTGAACAGCCGTACCCAGTTCACCTTGCCGGCCGCCATCTCATACTCGACGCCGATCTGGCCGGCGGGCACGTCCAGCACCAGCTTGCCCGGCGTGCGCGGGCGGATCAGGCCGTGTTCCAGCGCGAAGGTCACCATGCCGATGGTGCCGTGGCCGCACATGGGCAGGCAGCCCGAGGTCTCGATGAACAGGATGGAGGCGTCGGCCTCCGGGCTGCAGGGCGGGTAGACGAAACCGCCCGACATCATGTCGTGGCCGCGCGGCTCAAAGCACAAGGCCGTGCGGATCCAGTCGAAGCGCGACAGGAAGTCCTGGCGCTTCTCGCTCATGGTGGCGCCCACCAGGGGCGGGTGGCCGCCCATGACCAGTCGCACCGGGTTGCCGCAGGTGTGCCCGTCGATGCAGGCAAAGGTCTGGCGGCCCGTGGGCAGAACGGGATCGCCGGTCGGAACGCTGGGGGCGGTGGTCATGGCATCAGGCCTTAAGGCAGACGGTGGGAACAACACGAACTCTGGAGGTACTCGCGAGGCTGGACCCGGTTCCCCAGGTCCAGCCTCGCTGGCTGGCGACCGCCAGCCCCGCAGCGAGTACCGCAGGGCGCAGCGAGGAAGCCAAGCCAGCGGAGGCTTGCGCCGGCGCTTGAGGAAAACGAACAAACCCCGCCGGCGTCTGAGGGAACTACTTACAGAACAGGCCGCGTCGCGGCGGCCTTTTCGACCATGGCGATCACGTCGGCGCGGGTCTGGCCTTCCAGGATATAGCGCGGCGGGCGCACGCGCTCGGAACCGCGGCCCATGACCTGCTCGGCCAACTTGATGCTCTGCACCAAGTCGTGGCGGGCATCCAGGTGCAGCAGCGGCAGGAACCAGCGGTAGATGGCGCGGGCCTTGGCCAGGTCGCCGGCAACGACGGCGTCGTACAGCGCCACCGATTCCTTGGGGAAGGCGTTGGTCAGGCCGGAGATCCAGCCCCGGGCACCCAGCAGCAAGCCTTCCAGGGCCACGTCGTCCAGGCCGGCCATCAGCATCATCTTCGTCTCATCGATGGCGTTGGCCAGGTCGGTGAAACGACGGGTGTCGGGGGCCGATTCCTTCAGCGCCACGATGGTCGGGATCTCCGCCAGGCGCTGCAGCAGCGGCACGCTGATGTCCACGCGGTAGGCCGGCGGGTTGTTGTACAGCATGATGGGCAGGGCCGAGGCGCCGGCGACGGCGGCGAAGTGGCGGAACAGCTCTTCCTCGGTGGGCACGTAGACCATGGCCGGCAGCAGCATCAGGCCGTCGGCACCGATCTTTTCCGCATCCTTGGCATAGGCGACGGCGCGCGGCGTCGTCAGTTCCGACACGCCGGTGATCACGGGCACGCGGCCGGCGGTCACTTCCTTGGCGGCCGCCAGCACCTGGCGCTTCTCTTCCGGTTCCAGAGAGTTGTTTTCGCCCACGGTGCCCATGATGATCAGGCCGTGCACGCCGTCGCGGATCAGGCCGTCGATCACCCGCTGGGTTTCCGCCAGGTTGATGCTGAGGTCTTCGTTGAACTGCGTGGTCACCGCGGGGAACACACCGCGCCAGTTGGGCAGGGACATCTCTTAAAACCTTTCACGTTTCCGCCATACGCGCTTGTCGGGAAGCGCCGTGACGGATAGTATAATAGGATATTGTATCCAATCAAGGGACTCTGCACATGCCTGTCGCCGATGCCAGCAACCCACCCATGCCGTTCCGGCCAGGATCCGGCACCATCGCGGTGGTGGGCGCCGGCGTGGTGGGCACCGCCACGGCGCTGGCCCTGGTACGTGATGGGCATGAGGTCATCCTGATCGACCGGGATGAGCCAGGGCGTGGATGTTCCTACGGTAACGCCGGCCACATCGCCACGGAACAGTTGTTGCCCCTGGCCTCTTTCGCCACCTTGCGGCGCGTGCCGGGCCTGTTGCTGAAGTCTGGGGGGGCCTTGGGCATCCGAAAGGGAGCCCTGCCCATCCTGGCGCGCGGCTGGGCCAGGGATTTCCTGGGCGCCTGCCTGCCCCGGGCCCACGCCCACGGCACGGCCGTGTTGTCCGGCCTGATCGAAACCGTCATCCAGGACTGGCGCACCCTGCTGGTGGGAACGGGTGCCGAGGGCCGCTTCCAGACGCGCGGCCATCACAGCGTATGGGAAAGTGCAGCGCCCGAGGCTGCCATCGCCGCGTCCGTCGCCGCCGCCCGGGGCCTGGGCGTGCCCGTCACCCCCTGGGGTCCCAGCCCGGGCGATTGGCCCGACCTGCCCCATGCCCTGCGGCGGCGTGTCACAGGGGGCATGACCTATACCGGCACCGGCCATGTCAACGACCCCTTCGGCCTGACCCAGGATTTGGCCGCCGCCTTCGTCGCGCGCGGCGGGCGTATCGAGAAGGCTGACATCCAGGGGCTGGAAAGCGGCCAAGGGGGCCAAGGGGGGAATAATAATGTCGGCTGGCGCCTGCGCCATGCCGGCGGCGTCATCAGCGCCGATGCCGTGCTGGTGGCGCTGGGCGTGGACTCCGGATCGTTGCTGGAACCGCTGGGCTATCGCGTGCCCATGATCGCGGAGCGCGGATACCACGTGGTGGTACCGGGCGACTCGGGATCCAACACGCCCCTCTTGGACCGGCCGGTGGTGTTCGAGAACCGCACCATCATCGTGACGCCCATGACCATGGGCCTGCGCGCCACCAGCTTCACCGATTTCAGCGGGCCGGATGACGCGCCCGATCCCCGCCGCCCGGCGCTGCTGCGCCACCATCTGCGCGAGGTCGGCCTGATGGCACCGGGGGCGGAAAGTTCGGAATGGACCGGCTGCCGCCCCAGCCTGCCCGACTACCTGCCCATGCTGGACGCCAGCCGCCGCCATCCCGGCCTCTACGCCACCTGCGGCCACCAGCATCTGGGCCTGACCCTCGCGGCCGTGAGCGCGCGGCGCATGGCCGACATCGTCGCCGGCCGGGCGCTACCCGATCCGGCCATGGCGCTGGACCGCTTCTCCTGAAGGCCTTCCCTTTGGCGGGGCCTACTTCCGTCCTATGACCGGAGGCGTAGTTCTCTATGATGCAGTATCGTATACAGTATCCCAAAATAACTTGGCAGTTGGGTCCCTTTGCTCCGCTGGCGTCCTCGCCGGCGATCCGGCGCGTCTGCGTGCGGACCCAAGACATAACAATCAAGAACACGGGGGCTTAAGGTATGGTGCGCGATCTGGGAGACGGTCCCATGGCAACCTTCAGCGCCCCCTCCAGGCAAACGGTGTCCCGGCGCACCATCCTGCGCGGTGCGGCCTCGGCCGCGGCCCTGATGGCCGTGCCGGCGGTGGCCGCCCCCTTGGTGCCGGCGCTCAACACCGGCACCGCCGAACCCTTCCCCCTGTCGGCCGTGCGCCTGAAGCCATCGCCCTTCAAGGCGGCGGTGGATGCCAACCTGGCCTATCTGCACAGCCTGGAGGCCGACCGCCTGCTGCATAATTTCCGCAGCGGCGCCGGCCTGCAGCCCAAGGGCGCCGCTTATGGTGGCTGGGAAGGCGACACCATCGCCGGCCACACCCTGGGCCATTATTTGAGCGCCCTGTCCCTCATGCACGCCCAAACCGGCGATGCCGAGTGCAAGCGGCGGGTGGACTACATCGTGGCCGAGCTGGCGGACTGCCAGAAGGCCCAGGGCGACGGCTATGTCGCCGGCTTCACCCGCAAGCGCGGCGACATCGTCGAGGACGGCAAGGTTGTGTTCGATGAACTGCGGCGCGGCGAGATCCGCTCCGCCGGCTTCGACCTCAACGGCTGCTGGGTGCCGCTGTACAACTGGCACAAGCTCTACACCGGCCTGTTCGACGCCCAGACCCTGTGCGGCAACACGCAGGCCCTGGATGTGGGCGTCAAGCTGGGTGGCTACATCGATGAGGTGTTCAGCCACCTGAATGACGAGCAGGTCCAGAAGGTGCTGGACTGCGAGCACGGCGGCATCAACGAGAGCTTCGCCGAGCTGTACGCCCGCACCGGCGACCGGCGCTGGCTGAAGCTGGCCGAGCGCCTCTACCATGCCAAGGTGCTGGTGCCCCTGTCGGAAGGCCGGGATGAGCTGGCCAACATCCACGCCAATACCCAGATCCCCAAGCTGATCGGCCTGGCCCGCCTGGCGGAGCTGACGGGGTCCGAGCGCCACGCCAAGGCCTCCGCCTTCTTCTGGCAGACGGTCACCACCAACCATTCCTACGTCATCGGCGGCAACGCGGACCGGGAGTATTTCCAGGCACCGCGCAGCATCTCCCGCCACATCACCGAACAGACCTGCGAGGGCTGCAACAGCTACAACATGCTGAAGCTGACCCGCCTGCTTTACGCCCGCCAGGCCGACGCGCACTACTTCGACTTCTATGAGCGCGCGCACCTGAACCACGTGCTGGCGCAGCAGAACCCGGCCACCGGCATGTTCACCTACATGACGCCGCTGATGTCCGGCTCGGCGCGGGAATTCTCCACGCCCACGGAAGATTTCTGGTGCTGCGTCGGCACCGGCATGGAGAGCCACGCCAAGCATGGCGAGAGCGTCTATTGGAAGCGCGGTGCGGAGGATTTGGCCGTCAACCTCTACATCCCTTCCACCCTCACCTGGGCGGAGCGGGGGGCGGTGGTCGATCTCGACACCCGCTATCCGGAAGCTGAGACGGTGCTGCTGACGCTGAAGGCCTTGAAGCGTCCCGCCACCTTCGCGGTCAGCTTCCGCATCCCGGCCTGGTGCACCGGCGCCACCCTGGCGGTGAACGGCAAGCCGCAGGATCTGCAGTTGCAGAGCGGCTACGCCGTCGTGCGGCGGGAATGGAAGGCGGGCGACGCCGTCGCCCTGCGCCTGCCCATGGCCCTGCGCCTGGAATCCACCAACGACGACGCCGACACCGTGGCCTTCCTGCACGGCCCCCTGGTACTGGCCGCCGACCTGGGCGCCGCGCCCAAGAGCGAGGCGCCCACCGGCTCGCCCCAGCCCACGCCTGTCTCCGACGCCTTCCAGGGTCCGGCGCCGGCGCTGGTCTCGGCTTCCGTCCTGGACGGCTTCCAGCGGGCGACGCCCGACGCCCTGGTGTGGCGCACCACCGGCATCGGCCGGCCGGGCGACATGGAGTTCAAGCCCTTTTACCAGCAGTACACCCGGCGCACGGCCGTCTACTTCAAGCGCTACACCGAGGCGCAGTGGAAGACGGCGGAGGCGGCCCTGGCGCAGGAGGCGGCGCGCCAGCGCGACATCCAGGCGCGCTCGGTCGATGTCATGCACCTGGGCGAGATGCAGCCGGAACGCGACCATGGGCTGGAGGCCAAGATCTCCTATCCCGTGACCTACCGCGGCCGGAACGGGCGCGACGCCCGCACCGGCGGCTTCTTCGAGTTCAAGGCCAAGGTCCGCGGCGGCGCCATGGTGCTGCAGGCGACATATTGGGGCGATGAGCGCAAGCGCCTGTTCCACATCCTGGTCGATGGCACCCGCATCGCCACGCAAAAGCTGGACGCGGAGCGGCCGGGTGAGTTCTTTGACGTGGAATACCCCATCCCCGCCACCCTGACGGCGGGCAAGTCCACCGTCGTCGTCCGTTTCGAGCCGGAAACCGGCTACTCCGCGGGGCCCGTGTTTGGGTGCCGCGTCGTCGCAGCATCAGCCTCTCAGGGAGCGCCCATTTGATGAATCGCCTGCCTTTAGAACGTCTGGCCGCCCGCCTGCTGGTCGGCACCGCCCTGTTCACCGGTGTCCTGACCCTGGGCCAAATCACCGTGACCCCCATCGTCGGTATGGCCCATGCCGCGACCGCCACGGCCGGCAAGGCCGACGCCCAATTCAAGGCGATCTACACCAAGGAATGGAAGTGGCGTCAGGAGGAGTTCAAGGGCGAGGATGACGAGGACAGCACGGACACCGTCGCCGGCCATCTGCCCAAGGTGGATGCCGCCACCCAGGAAAAGCGGCAGAAGGTCTGGGAAGGCGTCCTGAAGGAACTGGCGGCCATCCCCCAGGCCGACCTGTCGCCCGAGGCGCAAGTGGACTTCAGCATCTATCGCGACCAGGTGACGGTGCTGCTGAACAGCCAGAAGTTCAAGGACTATGAGAAGCCGCTGAACGCCGACAGCTCGTTCTGGTCCAACATGGCCGGCGGCGCGCGCAAGCCCTTCCACACCGTGGCGGAATACAAGGCCTTCATCGGCCAGCTGAACGACATGCCGCGCTATTTCGGCGAGCAGATCGTGAACATGCGCGCCGGCCTGAAGCGGGGCTTCACCCCGCCCAAGGTGACGCTGACCGGCCGCGACAGCGGCATCGTCAACGTGGTCGAGGCCAAGACACCGGAAGACAACGTCTACTACACGCCGTTCAAAAAGATACCGGACACCATCCCGGCCGCGACCCAGGCGGAACTGCGCGCCGCCGCCGTGGCCGCCATCACCAAGTCGGTGGTGCCCGCCCACCAGGCCCTGCTGAAGTTCATGCGCGAGGAATACATTCCCGGCGCCCGCACCGAGCTGGCGGCGGAGTCCCTGCCCGACGGCAAGGCCTACTACCAGTCCAAGATCAAGGAGTTCGCCACCGTCGACCTGACGGCGGACCAGATCCACAAGATCGGCCTGGAAGAGGTGGCGAAGATCCACGCCCAGATGCTGGACGTGATGAAGCAGGCCAACTTCCAGGGGGATTTCCCCGCCTTCCTGAAGTTCCTGCGTACCGATCCCCAGTTCTACGCCAAGACCCCGGAAGAACTGCTGATGCGGGCGGCCTGGATCGCCAAGAAGTTCGACGGCAAGGCGGACCAGTACTTCGGCTACCTGCCGCGCTCGCGCTTCGCCATCATCCCGGTGCCGGCGGACATAGCACCCTTCTACACCTCCGGCCGGGGCGGCCCGGGCGTGTACCTGGTGAACACCTATGATCTGCCGTCGCGCGGCCTGTACGCCCTGCCGGCCCTGACGCTGCATGAATCGGCCCCGGGCCACGCCTTCCAGATGCCCATCGCGGCGGAACAGAAGGACCAGCCGGAGTTCCGGCAGAAGGTCTACATCTCCGCCTTCGGCGAAGGCTGGGCCCTGTACTGCGAGAAGCTGGGCGAGGAGATGGGCATGTACGAGACGCCCTATGAGCGCTTCGGCATGCTGAGCTATCAGATGTGGCGCGCTGCCCGCCTGGTGGTCGACACCGGCATCCATGCCAAGGGCTGGACGCGCGAGCAGGCGCAGCAGTACCTGCACGACAACACCGCCCTGGCCGACCATGAGATCGAGACCGAGGTCGACCGCTATATTGCGTGGCCAGGGCAGGCCCTGTCCTACTATCTGGGCGAGATGGCCATCCTGAAGGCCCGGGCCAAGGCGGAGAAGGCGCTGGGCCCGAAGTTCGACCTGCGCAACTTCCACGACACGGTGCTGAAGCTGGGGGGCGTGCCGCTGCCAGTGCTGGAGGCCCGCATCGACCGCTTCATCGCCGAGGGCGGCAAGAGCCCCTATCCGGCGCAGTAAGCGTTACATTACAGGACGTGAACAGGCGGGGGCGGATGGCGACATCCGTCCCCGTTTTGTTCTTATGATGCCTTTCCCTCAAGCGGATGTGGGTGTATCAAACCCTCACCCCCATCTTCTTGAGCAGGACGCCGTCCCATGTCGCTCGATCTCATTTCATTGGCCCTCGGTTTCGTCGCGGCGCTGGTCGTGGCCCTGGTCGCCGTCCGCGTGGCGGGGGCGGGCGCCCGCGCGGCGCAGGCCGAGCGGCTGGCGATGCTGGAGGCCGACCTGGCCGACCTGCGCGTGGCCAAGGCCGAGGCCGACCGCCGCCTGGCGGTGGAGGGCGAACGGGCCTCGCGTGTGCCCCTGCTGGAGCGGGACCTGGCCACGGTGCGGGAGGAGGGCGCCCGCCTCAGCCAGGCGCTGGCGGCGTCCAAGGAGGCGCTGGCGCGCGAGCTGCGGCAGGCGGAAGAGAAGATGGCCCTGCTGACCCAGGCGCGCGAGACCATGGCCAGGGAGTTCAAGGTCCTGGCCGATGAGGTCATGACCCGCCACGGCGAGACCTTCGCCAAGCAGAATCGCACCCAGCTGGATGGCCTGCTGGCGCCCTTGCGCGATCGCATGGTGGAGTTCCAGCAGGGCCTGCAGCTGGCCCATACGGAAAGCGCCAAGGACCGTGCGGCACTGGCGCAGCAGATCCGCCAACTGACCGACACCAGCGCCCGCATGACCAGCGAGACGCACAACCTGACCCAGGCGCTGAAGGGCAAGGCCCAGACGCAGGGCGCCTGGGGTGAAATGATCCTGTCCACCATCCTGGAACGCTCCGGCCTGCGCGAGGGCGAGGAGTATGTGACGCAGGAGAGCCGTACGGACGCCGATGGCGGCCGCCTGCGCCCCGACGTGGTGGTGAATTTGCCGGGCGGCCAGCGGGTGGTGATCGACGCCAAGGTGTCGCTGACCGCGTTCGAGGCGCATGTGAACGCGGAGGATGAGGTGGCGCGCATGGCGGCGCTGGCGCGCCATGTCGTTTCCCTGCGCACCCACATCAAGACCCTGGGGTCCAAGGACTATACCGGCGCCGTGGGCAGCGGCCTGGACTATGTCCTGATGTTCGTGCCCATCGAGGGGGCCCTGGCGGTGGCGGTGCAGGAGGATCCGGCGCTGACGGCCTACGCCGCCGACATGAACGTGGCCATCGCCACCCCCACGACCTTGATGGTCGCGCTGCGCACCGTGGCCAACGTCTGGCAGGTGGAACGCCGCAACCGCAACGCCGAGGCCATCGCCGACCGCGCCGGCAAGCTGTACGACAAGTTCGTCGGCTTCCTGGAGGACATGCGCAGCCTGGGTACCCAGCTGGACCGCGTGCAGAAAAGTTACAGCGGCGCCATGACCAAGCTCAGCACCGGCACCGGCAATCTGGTGCGCCAGGTGGAACAGCTGAAGGACATGGGCGCCAAAACCTCCAAGGCCATTCCCGTCGACCTGCGCGAGGATGGGCTGGAAGACAAGGCGGCGGCCCTGGAAGCCGCCGGCGCCCTAGCCCTGACCTGACAAAACCTGTCTCGCCGCTGTGACGCGGTGCCATCCGCAGCGTGCTGCACCAGGCTTGACAGCGTTGTCTCAATCAGTAATCCTCAAGCCAATCGACCAGGGGTTGTGGCGTCGCGCCCACCCCGGCAAAAAAGAAGCAGGGATTGGGATCGCGCCTATGGCATCGGGACGACACCACACGCTCCTATCCGGCCCCTGACAGGGTGGCAGGCGCCCCCGTAATTGCGGAGGGTGCCATGACGGGGGTGCGGTCCCGGGCCCAAGGGAAGGGGGGCTCCCAAAGCCCCCGCAGGCGGCCGCGCTGGCCTTGGGGATTCAGTCTGGGCACCCCATGGCGGCGCGGCCGTCTTTTTTTCAGCGGTGCGTGGTTTTAAAGCGCAAGGTTGCGGCAAGCCGCCCGTATCAGCACTGCCGGAACCTTCTCCGGCATCCGCCGGGGACCTTGCCCATGACCAGCCTTATCACCAGCCTGACGCGTCGTCTGAGCGACCGGGGCCTTGACTTGGCGGTTCTGGTGGTGGTGTCCGCATTTCTAACCCTGGTGGTGCTGAGCGCGGCACCCGATGCAACGGTGGACGAGGCCCAGGCCGCGCCCGCCGGCCCCGCCCAGCTGGCCGATGGCCAGGCCGGGCACTGATCCCCTCCCGCGAGATCGGTCGGGACCCTAAAGGTACGTCTTCCCGAAGAAATACAGCGTCATCGCCACGCCGGTGACGATGACGAAGCGGCGGACATAGTCGCCGGGCAGTTGACGGGCCACGGCGGCGCCCAGATAGCCGCCGGCGATGGCGGAGACCATCATGACCAGGGCCGGGGCCCAGACCACGCGGCCGCTGAGGGCGAAGGTCACCGTCGCGATGGCGTTCAGGCTGCCGCTGAGCAGGGTCTTCCACGCGTTCATGGCGTGCATGTCGCGCAGACCGAACAGGGTCATGGCCGCCATGGACAGGATGCCGACGCCGCCGCCGTAATAGCCCCCGTAAATGGCGATGACGAACTGGCAGCACAGCAGCGCCGTGGGCGTCAGGCGCACGCTGTCCTGCAGCAGGCCGGCCAGGCGGCGGCCGAAGGCGAAGACCAAGGTGGCCATCAGCATCAGCCAGGGCACCAGGGCCACGAACACGCTCTCGGGCGTCCACAGCAGCAGCAGGGCACCGGCGACACTGCCCACCAGACTGACCACCACCATGGGCACCATGCCCACGCCCTGGATGGGCTGGAACTCCCGCCGGTAGGCGTAGACGCTGGCGAACGATCCGGGAAACAGGGCCACGGTGTTGGTGGCATTGGCCGTCACCGGCGGCAGGCCGGCGAACACCAGGGCGGGGAAGCCCAGGAAACTGCCGCCGCCGGCGACGGCGTTCAGGACGCCGGCCGCGAAGGCGGCGCCGATCAGCAAGGCCCAGGTCCAGGGATCCATCGGATGTCCGGTGCGGTTGGTGGCGGGCGCTTCCCCAACCGCCGCCCCGTTCCCGGGCGGTCTGATCAGGGGGCGGGGGCCGGCATCGCGTCGTGCAACACGCGATAGAGCTGGAACCCCTTGCCCTCATGAACCAGGTCGGCCAGGCCCGTCAACTCCCGATGTCCAGCTTCGGTGTTCAGGACGATGACGTAGTCATAGTCCCGCTGCCAGTCCTGCCAGAAATAGGTGCCGGGGGGCAGGGGATTGGTCACGGCCTTCACCATCTCGCCCGTGCTGGGCGGGTCGCCGTCCTCACGGTCCACGCGCTCGGTGTAGGCGGGCTTCACGGTCAGGATTTGCTTGCCGGCCACGCTGAAGGCGGTGCTGACCAGGCTTTGGCGGTCGATGATGGCCAGGCAGGGCGCATGGCTGAAGGCGGCGTTGAAGTTGACGTCGCCCGTGGGCACCGTCGCCTCCGCCACCAGGATGGTGGACCCGGGCTCCACCGCCGCCATGGACGCGCGCATGTCCTTGTAGACCTGGCTCAGGGGCAGCCAGTCGCCGATCATGACCACGCTGCGGGCCACGATGATGGCCAGGATGGCGGCCAGGGCGATCATGCGACCCAGGCGGCTGCGGAAGTCGAACCGCACGAAGCCCAGGCCCAGGAACAGCAGCGCCACCGGCAGCCGCTCGTCGGCGTAGGCCGAGCCGAACAGGATGGTGGGCATGGCGACATAGGTCACGGCGCCGGTGGCCAGCAGCATCCAGCCGGCGGCGTGTAGGTGCATGCGCCGGGTGGCCAGCAGGGCGGCGACCACGCCCAGGCCCGCCAGGCCCAGCGGCACCTCCCAATTCTCATGGAAAGTGGTGACCAGGAAGCGCAAGCCCTCGCCCTTGCCCACCCAGCTCCAAACCACCTGGTCGGCCAGGCCCATCGTCGGGCTGGCCGCCAGCAGCGGCAGGACCACCAGGAAGGGCAGGCCCATCAGGCCCAGGTGGCGCAACGCCTGACGCCACGGCCGGCGCAGCAGGCCCGGCGCCTCCAGGCAGAAGATGGCCATGCCATAGAGGCCGACGGCGAACAGATGGCAGACGAACAGCACCAGCACCGTGGCGGTGGAGGCCGCCAGGCGTTGCAGGTGCGACCGGCGGCGCAGCGACAGCCGGATGGCCGTGCCCCACAGCGCCAGGCCGATGCCGAACAGGAAGTTGGTGAAGCCCAGCAGGAAGATGCCGTTGTACATGAAGGCCATGGCCAGCAGCGCGTTGGCGCCGCCGGGGCCATGCTCCGCCCGGTGCAGGGCTCGGTGCAGGGCCCAGGTGCCGGTGACGATGCTGATGATGATGGCGGCGATGAACAGCTTGCCGGCGATGAACACGCCCACGACCTTGACCATGGGCGGCGTCACCAGGTCCATGGCCAAGTTGGGAATGACCTGCCAGTCGATGGCGTAGAAGCGCTGCAGCAGGGGCTCCTGCCCCAGGTGCGCGATGATGTCCATGCGGGCCAGATGGTTGGCGTAGTCCGTCAGCGGCGGCACCAGCACGAAGAACAGGGGGGCCAGGACCACCGCCAAGGCGAGAAGGCCCAGCACCGTCGCCACGGGCAGGTCCAAGCTACGGTGGCGGGCATCGCTGCGCGCGTCGGCATCCAGGGCAACCATCATCCCCGCCAATTAACAGGGCGCTCCCGCAGCGCACAAGACAATCAAAAGGCACACGGCCAGCGAAAGGGGAATATGGGATCCCCTGTTTATGCTGGCGCTACACTTTGCCTCAGTCCGCGCTGTTCCGGAACCGCGGTGGAGTCGCCTGCGATTGTTGGACGGCAAGGGCGGCGCGGCCTTGCCGGAGGGGCGCCGGCTTGGGCGGCTCCCGCTTAAATTTTTTGATGCGCTGTCGTTTTGTGATTCCCGGCTTGTGTCGCGGGCGCGATTCCCCTAACGAAGCAGGCTGACAACGGCGCCGGCCCCGGGTGGGGTGCGGCGACCATGATGGACAACAGGTGGGCATATCCGCCGCGACGGCTTTGGGGGCCGACGGCGAAAGGGCAGCGCGGGCGTGAATGGGCAAGGCCGCCGCATCCCGGTTGCGGGATGTCCGGGCGCACCCGTTCTGTAGGGGGCCGCGGGATAGGCACCAATTTTTCCAAGGATTTGGGCATGCAGGCACAGGTCACGGCACGCGTTCGGCATCCGGTGGGTTTCTGGTTCGTCTTCTGGGGTGAGTTGGCCGAGCGCGCCTGCTACTACGGCATGCGGACATTGCTGGCGCTCTACATCACCTCGCAGCTGGGCTTCTCGGACAGCGACGCGGCCACCGTCATCCAGATTTTCATGGCGTCCTGCTACGCCTTGCCCCTTATCGGCGGCGTCATCGCCGACCGTTGGCTGGGCCGCTATCCCACCATCATCTTCTTCTCCTTCCCCTACATCTTCGGCCAGGTGGTGCTGGGCTTCGCCAGCAGCCCGTGGATGCTGTACGCCAGCCTGGCCATGCTGGCCATGGGTGCCGGCGCCATCAAACCCAACGTCAGCCCCATGATGGCCCGCATGTACCAGGAGCAGGGCAAGGAAGCCCTGATGGACAAGGCCTTCAGCTACTTCTACGTGGCCATCAACATCGGCGGCTTCGTCACCTCCTACGCGCTGCCCTGGGTGCGCGACAAGGCGGGCTACCAGGTGGCGCTGATGCTGCCGGCGGCCCTGATGACGGTGGCCCTGGTGGTGTTCGCCGCCGGCAAGCGCTTCTACCCGCAGGAAAACGCCGCCGACCGCGCCGCGGCCCGCGCCAAGGCCGGACAACCCGCCGGCGGCATGACGCCGGAGGAACGTACGCGCCTGGTGCGCATGCTGCTGGGCTTCCCCATGATCCTGGTGTTCTGGATGGCCTATGACCAGACGGCCACGACCTGGGTGTTTTTCGCCCGCGACTACATCGACCTGAACCTGTGGCCCTTCGGCTTTAACCTGACACCGGACCAGCTGCAGGCGGTCAACCCGCTGATGATCATCCTGCTGACCCCCATCTTCAACGCCTTCTGGGGGTGGGTGGACCGCCGCCGGGGCACGCTGACCCCGGCGCGCACCAAGGTGTTCGTGGGCTTCGGCATCACCGGCCTGTCCATCGCCATCATGGCGCTGGCCGGGTTGCTGGCCACCAAGGACCATCCGGTCAGCATCTGGTTCATGCTGGTGTCCAACATCGTGCTGGGCTTCGGTGAGCTGTGCATCAGCATGATCGGCCTGCAGTGGGCGTACATGGAGGCCCCGGCCCGGCTGAAGTCGTCCATCACGGCCGTGTTCTATCTCACGGTTTTCGCCGGCGACATGGTGGGTGGGCTGTACGTCCAGCTCTATGACCGCCTGTCGCCCTTCGCCTATTTCGGCGGCCAGGTGGCGTTGCTGGTGCTGGCGGGGGCTATCTTCTACGGCGTCGCCCTGCGCCGCCAGCGGGTGCTGGCGGTGGCGTAAGCCGGGGTCGCCAGCGTTCGAAAAGAAAAGGCCGCCGTCCCCTGCCTGGGACAGCGGCCTTTTTCTTGGTCCCGCCGATTGGGCCCGCTTGAAATCGCGCGGGCTTCAGGGGGGGCCGGCGATGCGCCCCCGGGTAGTTTCCAAGGTTTGATCGGATTCCAGCGGGCGTGTCACCCGTGGTCCGGTGCTTCCTTTCAGGCCGCGCCCGCCGTGGGGGTCGCTTCCGTCAAGCCATTGTTCAGCGCCCAGATGGCGGCCTGGGTGCGGTTGTTGCAGTTGATCTTGCGCAGCAGGCTCTTCAGGTGGACCTTCACCGTCGCTTCGGTGATGTGCAGGCCGTTGGCGATCACCTTGTTGCTCTCACCCTTGACCAGGGCCCGCAGGATTTGCGTTTCCCGCATCGACAGGCCCTTGTGCGGGCTGCCGGCGCCGACGCCGCCGGCGTGGTTCTGCTGGGTCAGCAGCAAGGCCAGATCGGAAGGGAACACCTTCTCGCCCAGCATGACCAAGTGCAGCGACTGGATCAGCGCGTTGGAAGAACGGTCCTTGGTCAGGTAGCCGTCGATCCCGGCCTCCAGCGCCATGCGCAGGCGCGGCGCGTCGAACCCGTTGGTCAGATAGACCAGGCGGGCCTCGGGGAACAGGTTGTGCAGCTGGCTGGCCGCCGCCCGGAATTCCCCTGCGTCCGTCACGTCGAACAGGACCAGGGCGATGCCACGGCCGGATGGCTTGGCGCCGGATATATCATTTGGTGTGGGGGCGGACAGCTCCGCCCGTGCCGCCTCGACATCGCGCGCTTCGGAAACCACGCGAAAATCCTGCGGCAGCAGTTGCCTTAAGCCCTGACGGAACAGGGTACTCGGGTCTATCACCAGAACATCATGGGTGGCCATGATCCAAACCTCCGACGCAGATGCAACTAGATCGGAGTGTTTAATATTGGCTCTTTCGGTCCGTTAGACAACCCTCACTTGTGTCCGGTCGCCTTAGCCCTTTCGCGTATCCAACCCGCGTTAGCTAGCCAGGAATAGCCGGAATGCCGCTCAAAAGGGATAGATGGGTCAGCGGCGGTAGCGCTTTTCCTGCATAATCTCAAGTTGCAGCTGCTGAATCTCGGTGAGCCGCTTCCACTGCCGCTGGATAAGATAATCAATTTTTTCGTGCAGGTGGCGGATCTCCAGCTCCGCCTTGAGGTTGACGCGGTAGTCGTTCTCGGACCGCAGGCGATCCTTCGCCTCCTGCCGCTTCTGGCTCATCATGATGATGGGCGCCTGGATGGCGGCCAGGCAGGAGAGGATGAGGTTAAGCAGGATGAAGGGATAGGGATCGAAAGACTTATCCCCTTGGAAGCTGCTGATGATCATCCAGACGATCAGGAAGCCGCCGAAGGTGAGGATGAAGGTCCAACTACCGCCGAAGCTGGCCAGATGGTCCGACATGCGCTCGCCCAGGGTACGCTCCTCGGCGTAGCCTTCCTCGATGTTCTCCGCCAGGGTCTCATGGGTGGCGATGCTTTCCGCCACCTGGCGGTCCAGTTCCGTAAGCTCGCCCTTTTCCTGCTGCAGCAGTTCCTCGACATACAGGGAGCGGTAGCGGGCGACCACGCCGCGGCTGACCAGGGCGTCGGGCGGCAGGCCGGGGTGGTCGCGGCGGATGCGTACGGCCAGGCTGGGGCGTAGGGTATCCAGGCTGATAAGGTCGCGCTTGGGGCGCAGCTTGCCGGTGACGCCGCAGGCCACGCGCTTGCCGCCGGCGGGCGCCGTGCCGTCCGATGGCGGGGCGCCGTCCAATCCGGGCTCTTCCTCCGCGCCATCAAGGCCGTCATCGTCGCCGCCCTCGTCGCCGCCCTCGTCGCCCAGGTCGATGTCGGCCAGCTCTTCCGCCTCGGCCGCCAGCTCGGCGGCGATGGCGGCGTCCTGCTGCGCGTCCCTCGCCGGCTGCGCCGCGTTCTCGTCCTGCGGGTTCATGCCGCCACGCCCCTCATCCATCGCACTCGTCCTCTTGATCCGGCATCACGCCTCAGGCCGTTTTGGCCCAGCACCCGCCGGGGCGCAACCTAAACGCTGACAGGTGTTTCTATAACCGAACTATGACAATTTTCCGCGATCACCATAGGGGAAGATGTGTTCCGTCCGCCCGGCCCCCCCCGTGCGCAAGTGTCGCAGGTAAAGAAAAACCCCGCCGGCGAACCGGCGGGGTTTCCCTTGTACAGGATGTCTCCCCGAAGGGGACAAGCCTTAAAACGTGAACTGGCCTTAGAACGTGAACTGAACGCGCCCGCCCAGGGACTGCCAGTTGTCGCCCACCTGGGTGTTGTTGGTGGCGGACGAGTACTTCTTCAGGTCGATGAACTGGTAGTCCAGCATGAAGCGGACGTTGCTGGTCATGTACCAGTTCAGGCCCAGGGTCCACACTTCCTGCTGGCCGCCGCGCACGCGGTTGGCGGTGTTGGTGGCCCAGGTGTCGGAGTTCAGGTTCAGGAAGCTGTAGCGCGCCACGGCTTCCCAGGTGCCCCACTGGCCGGCACCGGGGTTCAGGGGCTTGTCCACCGTCGGGGCGCTGAAGGCGCCCTGGTTGGCGACGTAGTTGCGCTTCTGGCCGGTCAGGACCCAGCCGGCTTCGGCGTAGTAGCCGAAGAAGCTCGGGTCGTTGGTGGCCGTGGACAGGTCCTTACGGCGCTTCACGTCGATCTGGTAGCCTTCGCCCTGGGCCCAGAAGCTGTCGTAGCGGGCGGCCAGCTCGCCGCCGTAGATGGCGACGCTGTCGGCGTTGATGTTGCCGGTGTTCAGGATGGAGCCCAGGCCGCCGTAGCGGTTTTCCGGACGCTCGGACAGGGCCAACACGTGCGAACCGGCGGCGTTCACGCCGTTGGTCTGCGGCGGGGCGTACATGTAGCCGACGTCGCCGGCGATGTGGACGATGGTGTGCTCATCGTTGATGGGCCGGAAGGCGGCGCGGGCGAAGGCGGCCTTCTGATCGTCGGCGACACCGGTCACGGCGCTGGACGTGACCGAGGCGGTCGCGCCGCCGGTGCTGGTCAGCACGGTGGTGCTGCCGAACGGGCTGGTATTGACGCTGTTACCGGTCAGGTAGACGTCGGCGAAGTAGTTGTCGCCGAAGGTGCGCACGCCGGCCGACAGGCGGCCTTCGCTGGCGATCAGGCCGGTGACGACGTTGTTGATGCCGGGACGTTCCAGCAGGCCGATGTCGTTGGAGCTGATGCTGTCTTCGAAGGTGAAGGCCGGCTGCATGGCGCCGACGTCGATCAGCCAGCCCTTGTAGCCGGTGTAGGTCAGCTGGGCGGTCTGCAGGCGGCCGGACTGGTTGAAGCGGCCCGGGAAGTCGGCCGTCACGTTGTAGGTGAAGTCGTTGAAGGCCTTGCCGGCGAAGCCGATGTAGGCGCGACGGAAGTTGAAGCCGTCGGTGATGTCCTTATTGGCGCGAGTATCCGGATTCTTGGCGTCCTGGAAGTTGTATCCGTAATCCAGGTGGATGCGGCCGACGGGCTGGAAGCTGAACGCCTTGTCCGCAGACGTGAAGGTCGGCACGCCGTTGGGGAAGGTGATGCTGGGCAGGTTCGCCGTGGCGGCGGTGGCCGAGGTGGCGGCCTTCTCGGCGGCGGCCTTGGACTCGGCGGCGGCCTTGTTGGCGGCGTCGGTCTGGGCCGAGATCGCCTGCAACTGCGCCTGCAGCGCCTGGATCTGCTTGTTCAGGGCGTCGATCTGCGCCTGGGTGGCCAGCGGGGTGGCGGCGGCGGCGGCAGTGGCGGAGGCGGCGTTCGACTTCTTGGTCTCTGCAGCGGAGGCGCCGGCGGCGGCGAAAGCCACGCCCAGCACCGTGCCAGCGAGCAACACGGTCTTCAGGTTCATTCCTAGATTCTCCCATCATCCGGTCTACGGCATGCCGCCCAATCCCGGGTTTCGGGGCCGACGTCACGCGTTTGGAGCGTTTGGGCTGCGGCCCTAACGAAGCGCTCGGTAGCAATATAGCATGACAGCGAGACTGCTAAAGGTTGACAGATTTATGAAAGGGGCTAGCTGTGGCGCCGCTGCAACAGTTTCGAGTCGGGCGTTTTAGCGGCCTTAAAGTAAGGCGGCGCAACAAATTCGGGACTACAGCAGTAGAGTCCGGACGGGGCTGGCGGCCCTGAAAAAGAGGGCGGGCGGATCGACTGCATCTATAGTGTTGTGAATAGGGCGCACCCCGGGGCCTGCTTATGGCGACCACGGGGATGCCGCTGCGGCGCAGAAAAAATGGCGATGGGCTGCGCGTCCGCCGACTCTTGAAAAGAAATTGAGAATCGGCGTTGACTCATGAGAGCCGCCGGGTTCCGGCTGGTATTGCCGCGGCACGTCAGGGCCGGCGGCCGGTACGGGGCGTGAACGAGGGGTGGTCCTGCGACAAAACGCCCACGGTTTCATAAAACTGTAACAAACTCGTCACCAAAGGTTCAGGACCCGGAATCTAGGGTCCGCCCGTCGAGACGGGATCAGGAAGCGGTCGCGGGGGTCTACCCCTGGGCGGATCGGCCGGGGCCCCGAGATGGTCGACTAAGACGTTCCAACCCGTGGGGGAATCCCGTGAACTTTCAACCGAAGAACCTGCTGAAGGGCATGGTTGCCGCCGCGGCCGCGGTGGTGATGGTGGGCGCCGCCCAGGCTGCCGACATCAGCGGCGCCGGCGCCACCTTCCCGTACCCCATCTACGCCAAGTGGGCCGAGGCCTATAAGGCCAAGACCGGCGTGGGCCTGAACTACCAGTCCATCGGTTCCGGCGGCGGCATCAAGCAGATCAAGGCGAAGACGGTCACGTTCGGCGCCTCCGACATGCCCC
This sequence comes from Nitrospirillum bahiense, assembly GCF_007828025.1. NCBI lineage: Bacteria > Pseudomonadati > Pseudomonadota > Alphaproteobacteria > Rhodospirillales > Azospirillaceae > Nitrospirillum > Nitrospirillum bahiense. The sequence goes on along the minus strand of NZ_VITO01000027.1, from coordinate 28,481 downwards.
TGAAGGCTGAAGAGCTGAAGGAAGCGGGCCTGCAGCAGTTCCCGATGATCATGGGCGGCGTCGTCCCGGTCGTGAACGTGAAGGGCATCGCCCCCGGCCAAATCCAGCTGGATGGCCCGACCATCGCCAAGATCTACCTGGGCCAGATCGCCTCGTGGGACGACCCGGCCATCAAGGCGCAGAACCCCGGCCTGAACCTGCCCAAGACCTCCATCGTCCCGGTGTACCGTTCCGACGGGTCGGGTACGAACTTCCTGTGGACCACCTACCTGTCCAAGGAAGACAAGGAATTCGCGGAGCGCGTCGGTGCCAACACCTCGGTGCAGTGGGCTGCCGGCCTGGGCGCCAAGGGCAATGAAGGCGTCGCCAACATGGTGAAGCTGACCGACGGCGCCATCGGCTACGTCGAGTACGCCTACGCCAAGCAGAACACCCTGACCTACACCAAGCTGAAGAACCACGACGGCAAGGTCGTCAGCCCGGAGATCAAGGCCTTCCAGGCCGCCGCCGCCGGTGCCGACTGGGCCAACGCCCCGGGCTTCTACCTGGTGCTGGTCGATCAGCCCGGTGCCGACAGCTGGCCGATCACCGGCGCCAGCTTCATCCTGGTCTACAGCCAGCCGCAGGACGGCGCCGCCGTCGCCGAGGCCCTGAAGTTCTTCGACTGGGCGTACAACAACGGCCAGGCCGCCGCCGAGCAGCTGGACTACGTCCCGATGCCGGCCGCCGTGGTCGCCCAGGTCGAGAAGTCCTGGAGCACGGTGAAGACCGCCGACGGCAAGCCCGTCTGGTCGAAGTAAGAGTCCTCGGGTAAAAGGAAGCGCCCGCGGGGCTTTGGCCCCGGGGGACAAAGGTCGGGAGAGGGGTCGCCTACGGCTCCTCTCCCTCTTTGTCGGCTTCCTTGATAGACATCCGGGTTTTTTAGGTCATCGCGTTTCGGGTTATCGCAGGGCCTACGGCCGGAGGGGTGCTTTGGTGGACATGGCGGTAAAGGCATCGGACATCAGCGCGGAAAGTCCGCGGGCGCGCACGCAGCGCCGCAACGACCTTCTGTTTCGCGGCGCCACCCTGTTTTTCGCCCTCCTGGTGCTGACGCTCCTGGGCGGTGTGATCATCTCGCTCATACACGGCGCGTTGCCGGCCCTGAAGGCCTTCGGCTTCGGCTTCGTCACGACCGAGATCTGGAACCCGGTGACGGAGAAGTTCGGCGCCCTGGCGCCCATCTACGGCACGCTGGTCACCTCGGCCATCGCCATGCTGGTGGGCGTGCCCGTCAGTTTCGGCATCGCCATCTTCCTGACCGAGCTGTGTCCCGCCTGGGCCAAGCGGCCCATCGGCATCGCGGTCGAGCTGCTGGCCGGCATCCCCAGCATCATCTACGGCATCTGGGGCCTGTTCGTGTTCGCGCCCTTCCTGCAGCGGACCGTGCAACCCTTCCTGATCAACACGCTGGGCACCATCCCGGGCATCGGCGCCTGGTTCAAGGGCCCGCCCTACGGCATCGGCGTGCTGACGGCCGGCCTGATCCTGGCCATCATGATCCTGCCCTTCATCACCTCCATCACCCGCGACGTGTTCGAGACCATGCCCGCCATGCTGCGCGAAAGCGCCTATGGCCTGGGCGCCACGACGTGGGAGGTGGTGCGCGACATCACCATCCCCTACACCCGCGTGGGCTTGGTGGGCGGCGTCATGCTGGGCCTGGGCCGAGCCCTGGGTGAAACCATGGCCGTGACCTTCGTCATCGGCAATTCGCACCGCATCGCCTCCTCGCTGCTGGCGCCGGGCACCACCATCTCGGCCGCCATCGCCAACGAGTTCACCGAGGCGGTGGGCGACACCTACACCTCCTCCCTGATCGCGCTGGGCCTGGTGCTCTTCGTGATCACCTTCATCGTGCTGTCGCTGGCCAAGCTGATGCTGGTGCGCATGAACCGCAAGGCGGGGACCTGATCCATGGCCATCACCGACACCACCCCTCCCGGCACCAACTTTGCGATGGGCCGCTATAAGCGCCGCAAGGTTGGCAACACCATCACCATGGGCCTGGCCGTGGGCGCCGCCGTCTTCGGCCTGCTGTGGCTGGTCTGGATCCTGGCGGTCCTGCTGATCAACGGCCTCAGCGCCATCAGCCTGGGCCTGTTCACCCAGATGACCCCGCCGCCCGGCAGCACCGGCGGCCTGCTGAACGCCATCTTCGGCAGCATCGTCATGACGGTGCTGGGCATGGTGATCGGCACGCCCATCGGCATCATGGCCGGCACCTACATGGCCGAATACGGCAAGGGCACGAAGCTGGCGGAGGTGACGCGCTTCATCAACGACATCCTGCTGTCCGCGCCCTCCATCATCGTCGGCCTGTTCATCTACACCATCGTCGTGGTCCCCATGGGCCACTTTTCCGCCTGGGCGGGCTCCATCTCGCTGGCCGTGCTGGTCATCCCGGTGGTGGTGCGCACGACCGAGGACATGCTGAACCTGGTCCCGGGTTCCCTGCGCGAGGCCGCCGCCGCCCTGGGCGCGCCGCGCTGGAAGGTCATCGTGCAGGTGACCTACCGCGCCGCGCGCAGCGGCATCATGACCGGCGTCCTGCTGGCCGTGGCCCGCATCAGCGGCGAGACGGCGCCCCTGCTGTTCACCGCCCTGAACAACCAGTTCTGGAGCGTCAACATGAACGCTCCCATGGCGAACCTGCCGGTCACCATCTTCCAGTTCGCCCTCAGCCCGTATGAGGACTGGCAGCGCCTGGCGTGGGGCGGTTCGCTCCTCATCACGGTCGCCATCCTCGCGCTCAACATCGGCGCCCGCATGCTCGCTTCCATCGGCACCAAGAAAGGCCAGTGATCCCCATGACCGCGCTTTCCATGACGGCGGAACAGTCCCAGGCGGCCCTCGCCACCGATGGCGACATGCGCGAGAAGATCAGCGTCCGCAACCTGAACTTCTATTACGGCGGCTTCCACGCCCTGCGTAACATCAACCTGCCGCTGTTCGACAAGCGGGTGACGGCCTTCATCGGCCCGTCCGGCTGCGGCAAGTCCACGCTGCTGCGCATCCTGAACCGCATCTACGACCTCTACCCCAACCAGCGGGCCGAGGGTGAGGTGCTGCTGGACGGCGAGAACCTGCTGTCGCCCAAGCAGGATTTGAACCTGCTGCGCGCCCGCGTCGGTATGGTGTTCCAGAAGCCGACGCCCTTCCCCATGTCGATCTACGACAACGTCGCCTACGGCATCCGGCTGTATGAGAAGCTGAGCCGCGCCGACATGGACGTGCGCGTGGAAGAGGCGCTGCGCAAGACCGCGCTGTGGACCGAGGTCAAGGACAAGCTGCGCCAGAGCGGCCTGTCGCTGTCCGGCGGCCAGCAGCAGCGCCTGTGCATCGCCCGCGCCGTGGCCGTGCGCCCGGCCGTGCTGCTGCTGGACGAGCCGACTTCGGCGCTGGACCCCATCTCCACCTCCAAGATCGAGGAATTGGTGGATGAGCTGAAGCCCGACTACTGCATCGCCATCGTCACGCACAACATGCAGCAGGCGGCCCGCGTCTCCGACTTCACCGCCTTCATGTACCTGGGCGAGCTGGTGGAATACGGCGCCACCGACACCATCTTCACCGCGCCCAAGGAAGAGAAGACCGAGCAGTACATCACCGGCCGCTTCGGCTGATCCGGCCGAAGGCCGCGTTGCGGGACTGAAGGGCGGCCTCCTCCGGGGGGGCCGCCCTTTTCCATAGAAGCGCCGCTTTTATCGTCCATATCGGGCTGGTCCCCTGCTATCACCCTTGTCCTGACCGGACGCGGCCCCATTTCCCCGATACCATGGATACCTTTCCGCCTTCCCCGCAGACACCGGCCGCGCCCTCCGGCCCGGAGTCCGCGCCAGAGGCGGAGGGAACGGCTGCGGCGGCGGTGGGCTCGACCCATGGACCACAACAGGCGGCGCAGCAGGGTGGCCCCCGCCGGCGCGCCAGCCGTCGCCTGCCGGTGGTTTGGCGTGCGCTGACCCACGCCCTGACGCCCAAGGGCCTGCGCTCCTCCGAGCTGTCGCTGGCCCTGCTCAGCGTGCCGGTGGGCATCGGCGTGGGCCTGGCGGTGGCGGGGCTGCACGCCCTGGTGCTGGCGCTGCACAGCCTGGCCTTCAAGGTGCCGTTCGGCGATCACATCAGCAGCGCCCTGTTCATCCCGTCCAGCCTGGCGCTGGCCGCACCAGTGGTGGGCGGCGCCCTGCTGGCGGGCCTGGGCCTGCTGTTCCGCCGCGCCCGCGACACCGTCGACCCCATCGAAGCCAACGCCCTGTATGGCGGCCGCATGTCCCTGCGCGACAGCCTGCGCCTGACCCTGTCCATCGTCGTGTCGCACGGCGCCGGCGGTTCGGTGGGAATGGAGGCGGCTTTCACCCAGACCGGCGCCGGCCTGGCGTCCAACTTCGGCCGGCGGCTGAACCTGCGGCGCAATGATCTGCGCACGTTGGTGGGGTGTGGGGCGGCGGCGGCCATCTCCGCCGCCTTCACCGCCCCTTTGGCGGGCGCCTTCTACGCGTTCGAACTGGTCATCGGCACCTACACCATGGCGACGCTGGCGCCCGTCTGCGTCGCCGCCGTGGTCGCGAACCAGGTGGCGCAGATGGCGCTGAACCGCCCGGCCCTGTTCATCCTGGCCGAGCCGCCGGTCATCCGGGGCGGCGATTTCGCGACCTTCCTGCTGGTCGGCCTTGCCGCCGGGGCCCTGGCCATCCTCACCATGCAGGCCGTCACGCATGCGGAACGGTTGTTCCGCCAGCTGCCCATTCCCCGCGCGCTACACCCCGTCCTGGGCGGGCTGCTGCTGGGGCCCATGGCCCTGGTGCTCCCGGGGGTGCTGGGGGGTGGGCAGGGTGCCCTGCAGTACGGCTTCGACCATGGCTACGGCCTGGGCCTGGCCTTCGTCATGCTGGTGGCAAAGGTGGTGGCGTCCGCCCTGTGCCTGGGAGCGGGCTTCCGTGGCGGCCTGTTCAGCGCCTCGCTGCTGCTGGGCAGCCTGTTCGGCAGCATGGTGTCCGACATCGGGACCCTGCTGCCTTGGGACCTGGTGGCCCAGCGCTCCGCCGTCATGCTGGTGGGCATGGGCTCCTTCGCCGCCGCCGTCGTGGGCGCGCCCGTGACCATGGTGCTGCTGGTGCTGGAGCTGACGGGCGACCTGCGCGCCTCGGCCGGTGTGCTCATGGGGGTCATCGCCTCCACCCTGCTGGTGCGCGAGACCTTCGGCTATTCCTTCGCCACCTGGCGCTTCCACCAGCGCGGCGTGCAGATCCGGGGCGGTCACGACATCGGCTGGGTCAAGGACATGACCGTGGGCCGGCTGATGCGCGGCGACCCCAAGACGGTGCCGGCCGACATCACCCTGGGCGCCCTGCGCGGCCACTACCCGCCCGGCAGCGCCAAGACGGTGTTCGCCCTGGATCCCAACGGCGCCTTCGCCGGCCGGGTGGACATGAACGCCGTGCACGACCCCCAGCACGAGCTGCCGGCCGACCAGCGGGCGGCGGAGCTGGCACGCGACCGTGAGCATTTCCTGCTGCCCGACCAGTCGGTGCGCATGGCCCTGCAGCGCTTCGCGGACTGGGACGCCGACAGCCTGCCGGTGGTGGAGGGGGTCAGCAGCCGCCGCGTCGTCGGCTACCTGACCGAGGCCTACGCCCTGCGCCGCTATTCGCAGGAACTGGAGCGTCGGCGCGGCGACGAACTGGGTGTGCGCGACCTGTTCGGCGGTGTCTGACGCCGCGAACTCTTCAACTGCACAGGGCTATAGATCGCCTTAGGCGTTGCGCCCGGTGCGCCGATGTTGCATCACGGGGGCGGCCCCATGTTCAGTGCGGCGTCCGCGCCCGGAACCCTCCGGGGTGCCGCCTGCCTTACTTCTCAGGGATAGTCCGCATTGTTCGATGATTTCGGCGTGTTGATCCGGGGTATCGTCCTGGGATTGGCCATCGCGGCGCCGGTCGGCCCCATCGGGCTGCTGTGCATCCGGCGGACGGTGGAGCGGGGCATCATCGCGGGGCTCGCCACCGGCTTCGGCTCCGCCCTGGCCGACGGCTTCTTCGGCGGCGTGGCGGCCTTCGGCGTCAACGCCATCCTGGACGCTCTGCTGGGCCACGTGAAGGAACTGCGCCTCATCGGCGGCATCTTCCTGCTGGGCGCCGCCATCCATTCGCTGCTCAAGGAACCGCACGAGCGCAAGAACAGCCCGCCCGACGCCGGCAACCTGATCGGCTCCGTCGGCACCGGCCTGTTCCTGACGGTGACCAACCCCATCACCATCATGGGCATCATCACCGTGGTGGTGGGCTTCGGCGGCGCCCTGGACCACGCCAAGGCCGGCACCATGACCCTGGGCGTGTTCCTGGGGTCCCTGACCTGGTGGTCCATCCTGTGCGGCGGCACCTTCCTCATCCGCCACCACTTCACACCGCGCCTCGTCCTGTGGATCAACCGGGGCACCGGCGTCGTGCTGGGCGTGGTGGGCCTGATGGCCCTGCTCAGCTTCTTCTCCCTGGTGCCGGAGAACCTGCAGGATCTGGTCGGGGCTTTTATTAGTAAGTAGATAGGGACGTGGCGCTGAACAACACCTATCCTCTCCTGCGGGCGTGGGGGCCAACTTGGCTGATAATCGTATCGACGATTTAAGAAAGCCTTCGCTTTTAAACTATAAAGATCTTATAGAAGAAAAGGACGGCAATTAAAATTCCGCCAGGAATGTACATTGTTAGTAATATTAAATCCCGATTATACATTCGGCCCGTCCCAGATTTTTCTTTATCGATGTACCTTTTAGACATCCAGACAAAAGACAATATTATTGCTGCAATGAAAAATTTAACAATTTCTAAAATGTTATCCATAATTATTCCTCCAATGTCCGGCTTTAGATCGGTAAGTGGAGGTAACATTGCGAGAAAAAGAAAAATGGTGGGCATTGTTATTATGCCCAGGATATCCAGGGTGGATACTAGCAGCCGGACCATTTAGTTTTCCTCACCCTCAATAATCCCACTGGTACTTCAGGCCCACGGTGTCGTCCGTGCTGCCGACGGCGCCGTTCAGGCGCAGGCGGGAGGTCAGGGCGTATTCCAGGGTGACGTTGGTGCCGGTGCCGCCCACCGACTGGCTGACGCCGACATAGGTGCGGCTGTTGATGTAGCGGCCGGCGGTGACCGTGCCGAAGGCGCTGGAGCCGACGGCGGCGCTGGAGAATTCCAGCCGGTCGATGCCCAGGTTGCGCTTCACGTTGTCCAGGATGCCCGGGCCGCTGCCCAGCACACCCGACAGCTGGGCCACACCCTGCGCCAACTGCAAGGCCTCCAGCGCGCTGATCTGGCTGATCGGCCGGTCGAACAGCAGGCGGGACAGCACCTCGTCCTGCGGGCGGGGCGGGTCCGAGGTCAGGGCAACGGTGGGTTTGGACAGGCGGCCGGTGATGTTCAGGATGGCCGTGAAGTCCGCCTTGGTGGCGGAGGCGGAGATGTCCAGCAGGGGGTCGCTGTCCCCGGTGAAGGTGATGTCGCTCTTGGTCAGGGTAAAGGTTTGGCCCTGGGCGCTGAAATCGCCCTTCACCAGGAAGACCCGGCCGGTCAGCTGCGGGTCGGCGCTGGTGCCGCGCGCCTGCATGTCGGCGGCGAACTCCGCCGTCAGGCCCCGGCCCTGGACGTAGATGCGGTTGCGCGCCTTGATGTCCACCTTCAGATGGACCAGCAGCCCGCCGCCGGCGGCCGACATCTGGCCCTGGGGCTGGCGCGGCCGGCCGTTGACATAGCGCACGGGCAGGTCGGCCACGTCGGCCGGCGGCTTGTCCGGCAGGCCCACCCAGGTCTCGCGCAGCCGCACGGTGCCGGCCAGGTCCGGCTTGTTCATCAGGCCCTTCAGCGTCAGGTCGCTGTCCACCCAGGCGGTGATGGGGTCGGTGCGCAGCAGCCGGGCGTTGGTGGTGGTGACGTGCAGGTCCAGCACGGGCGCCTTTTCCTGCGCGTTGGGGTCGCCCAGGTTGATGCGGCCGCTCAAATCCACGGCACCGCCGTCGGCCGTGTCGCCGTGGAATTTCTCCACCGCCAGGCCGCGCGCGTCGCCCACCAGATGGGCGTTGAGGCCGAAGATCTGGGTGCCGGTGCTGCCGTTCTCATACTTCGCGTCGATCAGGTCGACCGAACCGGTGACCTTGGGATCCGCCACCGTGCCGGCCACCGCCAGGTCGACCGAGACCTTGCCGCCGATGCGCTGGGCCGAGGCCGCCAGGAAGTCGTTGTAGCGCGACAGCTCCGTCCGGCCGTTGATCTTGGCGCTGACCGGCCCCTGGATCACCGGCGACATGGTCTCCGGGTTCAGCGCCAGGGGCGTGTCGGCCTCGGCGTTCAGGTCTACCGCCCCGTCGGCGGTGTGGGCCGCCAGGGTGCTGCGCAGCCGCCCGCCGCGCCAGGCGGCGGTCAGGGTGGCGTCGGCGTTCAACCGCCGATCGGCGCTGTTCTTGACCTCCAGCGTCTTTTTCTTGGCCGGGGTGGTGTCGGCGCCGGTGGCGTTGGCCGGGTTGTTGGCGACGGCCGTGCTGACGGCCGGCTTGCCGTCGGGCGTGGCCTCGGGTGGGGTGCCCGGCGCCTCCGTCGCCCCGCTGTCCAGGGTCACGGCCAGCTGCTGCATGGACAGGCCGTGGATGCTGACGGTGGCGTCGGCCGTGGGGTTGGCGGCGGTACCGCTGGCTGTGACCTTGGCGTCCAGGGTGCCGGCCAGGGTCAGCGCCGGGTCGGCCAGGGCGGCCAGTGCCAGCGGCAGCGCCGTCGCCTCCACCTGCGCCGTCACTTCCTTGCCGTTCAGCGCCACGTCGGCGCGGATGCGGCCCGTGCCCAGCGCCACGTCCAGGCCCTTCACCGCCACGCTGCCCTTGGCCACGGTGATGGTGGCGGGGGCGGCCAGCTTCAGGGTGGTCTGGTCCAGGCGGCCGTCCAGCTGGTCCAGCCGCGCCACGGTGGGCCCTCGCGCCTCCTTGGGTGACCTGGGCTCCGGCGCCTGGGTCAGGTGGCCGGCGCTTTCCACCTGGAAGGCGCGGCGGCGGCCCACGCTGCCCACGCCGGTGGTGCCGTCCAGGGCCAGGGTGATGTCGCCCTCGCCCAGCGTGCCGCGCCAGGCGGCGGTCACCTTGTTGACCAGCACCTGGCCGGCCTCGATGCCGTCGGCCGCCAGGGTGACGTTGGGGCGGGGGCTGCCCAGCACGTCATCGACATGGCCGCTCAAGGTGGCCTGGTGGATGCGCTGGTCCTCCACCACCAAATCGTCCAGCACCACCTTCAGGTCCACGCCCTGGGTGGCGCCCCGGGCGGGTGCGGGGGGCGGCGGGGCTGCCTGGCCTTTCTTCGCCTTGGGCTGCTGGGCCTTGGCTTGCCGGGCGGTGCGCGCGGGCGCCGGGGCGGCCGTGGCGGCGCCCAGCACGATGTCGGCCTTGGCGCGGCCCGCCAGGCGCGTGCCGGCCAGGGCGCCCAGGCTGGATAGGTCGGGGAAGGTGGCGGCCAGCTTGCCGGTGGCCAGCCGCCGGTCCAGGTCGGCGTCCAGCCCGCCCTCCAGCTTGTTCGGGCCCAAGGCCGCCGCCAGGTCGCGCACGGTCAGGCGGGGGCCCGTCTTGACCACATGGGCGGCCACGCTGGCCGGGTTGCCCACCACCTGGCCGCTGCCCTTCAGGTCGGCCGTCAGGGTGTTGTCCTTCAGCGTGACGTTGCCCGCCAGGTCGACGGCGCCGGTGCGCACGGTCAGCGGTGTGACCGCCACGTCCTTGCCGTCCAGGGTGGCGCGGACCTTGCCGTTGATCTCCGCCCGGCCGGCCAGCAGCGCGTCCTCCGTCGGCTGGCCGGTGCGCAGGTCGGTCGCCTGCACGGACAGTGTGCCCTCGGCCACGCCGTCGGCCACCGTGCCCTCCACCGTCGCCGCCACGTGGCCGGTGATGATGTCTTCCGGCGCCGGCTTCGCGCTGGGCGGTTCCTTGCCGCCGGTGCCGCCCCCATTGGCCAGGGCCATCAGCGTGGCCAGCTCGCCATCGGCCAGCTTCAGGCTGCCCCTGGCTTGGCGGCCCCAGGCCTGGGCGCTGCCGCTGCCGGTCAGGTGCCCGATACCGCCCGTGAGGTCCAGCTTGTCCACCTGGATGTTGCCGCTGGCGCGGTCCAGCGCGCCGGTCAGGGCCAGGTCGGCATGGTCGGTCAGGGCCGGGGGCAGCCCGGTCGCATCCAGGCCCTGCAGCTTGGACGTCAGGTCCAGCAGCAGGCGGGTGCCGTCCTCCTGCAGCCTGGTGGTGGCGGTCAGGTGGCGCACATGGGCATCGTTGTAGCCCAGTTCCTCCACCGTCAGGTCGGCGGTCACCACGCGCTGCTTCTTGGCGCCGGCCTTGCCCGCCGCCGGGTCGGTGGTGTGCAGCACGGCGTCCAGCTTGCCCAGCGCCAGGCCGGGCACGGCGGGGGACAGGGCCTCCGGCGCCGCCGGCACCAGCCGCAGGGTCAGGTCGCCGTCCTTGTCCTTCAGGCTGCCCTTGGCGGTCACGCGACCGAAGGCGGCGGCCAAATCCAGGCTTTCCAGGGTGATGGTGCCGTCGTCGGCCAGGGTGGCGGCCGTCTGCAGGGTGGCGGCGTCGCCCGCCATCCACGCCAGATTGTCGGGCAGCAGGCGGCCGGGGGCGGCCTTCAGGTCCAGGGTGACGCGCTTGGCCTTGCCCTTGGGCCGGGCCAGGCCCACGTCGGCCACCAGGGCCACGGTGCGCGGGGTGACGGTGGCGCCATCGGCGGCCTTGGCCGCCTGCGGCGTCTCCTTCAGGTCCAGGTGCGCCTGGAACTGGTCCAGCGGCCCGCTGCCCGTCAGGTCCAGGGTCAGCGGGCCCAGTTCAGGGTGGCCAGCCAGGCGGGCCACCAGGCCGCCCGCCTCCTCCTGCCCCCGCAGCTCCAGGGTCAGGCTGCCGGGGCTGGTCAGGCCGGGCGCGGTGAAGCGGGCGGTCAGCTCGCCATGGGCGGCCCCGCCGTCCAGCTGCGTCAGGGTCAGGCGGCTGTCGCCGTCCAGGTTCGGGCCCAGACGCACCGTGCCGCTGGTGGACAGCGCCGCCCCCTGGCCGCCGGCCAGGCTGGGCGCCAGCTCGATGCGCGGCAGGTCCAGGCGGGCCACGGTGATGCTGAAGGGCAAGGTCAGGGGATTGGCGTCGTCCTTGACCGTGCCGTCCGGCGGCGGCTCCAGCGAGGGGGCCGGCTGGGCCACCCAGATGCGCCGGGCGCTGAGCGCGTCCACGGCCAGTTCGCGGTGGGCCAGGGGCAGCAGCCGCCAGTCCAGCGCCGCGTCCTCCACCAGCAGCCAGGGCTTGCCCGTGATCAGATCCACCAGGGTGGCGCGCGCCACCCGGGGGTGGAAGGGCAGGCCCGACAGCCCCTCCACCTTCAGGCCAGGCACATTGGCCTCCGCCTGGCGGGTGGCGAAGGCGCGGCCGGAGCCCGTGTCCATCCACCACAGGCCGATGCCCGCCGCGGCGGCCAGGCCGGCGACGATACCCAGGATGGCGAAGGCCGCGATATGGCCGGCCGACAGCAGGCGCCGTCCCCAGGAACGGTGCGCGGGCGGCGGGGCGGGGGCGGGACCGGGCGGTGGGGGGGTGTCGGACATGCCGGGTTCCGTCAGAAGGACTGGCCGATGCTGACGTACAGCTGCCACATGCTGTCGCCGCTGCGGCGATCCAGCGGCACGCCCACGTCCAGGCGCAGGGGACCGAAAGAGGTGAAATAGCGCACGCCCAGGCCGGCGCCCCAGCGCATGCCCTGGCTCAGGTCCGGATAGGCGGACTCGAAGACGTTGCCGCCGTCGATGAAGGGCACCAGGCCGATGGTGTCGGTCAGGCGGATGCGCAGCTCGGCGCTGGTTTCGATCAGCGAGCGGCCGCCGGTGGGGTCGTTGTTGACGTCCAGCGGACCTACCTTCTGATAGGCGTAGCCGCGAACCGAGCCGCCGCCGCCGGCGAAGAAGCGCTTGTCGGCCGGCACCAGGGCCAGCGAGCCGCCGAAGACGGCGCCCAGGTTCACCCGCGCCGCGAAGACATAGGCCTTGGCGTCGTCCAGCGCCCAATAGCCGCTGCCGCCGGCCTTGCCGATGACGAAGGTGCCGCTGTCGCCGAAGGGGCTGAAATAGGGGATGAGGCCGGTGTTCCAGCGATAACCCTGCGTGGGGTTCAAAAGGTTGTCGGTGTTGTCGAAGTTCAGCGTCACCGGCACGCCCACCAGGGTGTTGTCGGTGGTGGTCAACACGCCGTTGCCCGTCAGGTCCTGCCGGATGGAAGATTGCTCCAGCGTCACGCCGGCGCTGGCCGTCAGATGGGGCGTCAGCGGGTGGGTGACGATGGCCCCCAGCGTCAGGGCGTCGCGCGAGTAGGCTTCCGGATGCTCCGACACCGCCAGGGCCGACAGGTTCAAGGTGGTGTCGGTTTCCAGGAAGTCGGGCTTCTTCAGGGTGGTGCCCAGGCTGTAGTCCAACCCGTCGGAATCGCGGAACTTCTTGCGGGCGATGCCGCCGATGGACCCGGTGACGGTCAGCGCCTCCGCCCCGCCCAGGAAGTTGCGGTCGCCCCAGGTGGCGGTGGCGGCCGCCCCATCGGTGGTGCCGTAGGTCAGGCCGGTGTTGACGAAGTGGCGGTCCCGCTCCTCCATCTGGCCCAGCATGGGAACCTCGCGCGACCCGTCCGGCTGCACCGTGCCCGGCACGTCGTCCAGAACCACCCGCACCTGGGAGAAGACGCCCAGGTCCGTCAGCTTGTTGCGGGCGGTATCGACCTTGGCCGGGTCGTACACGTCGCCCGGCTTCCACGGCAGGCGGCCATAGGCGACCTCGGGGTCCAGGCGGCCCAGGCCGGTGAAGGTGGTGGGGCCGAAGCGCACCAGCGGCCCCGGGTCCAGGGTGAAGGCCACGGCCATGGTGTGGGCCTGCACGTCCACCGCCAGGTCGCGCTGTCCCACCTTGGCGCGGGCGTAGCCGCGCGTCGCCATCAGGGGCGTCACGGCCGCCTCCGCGTCACGGATGGCCGGCCCCCGGGCGGGATCGCCCGGCTTCAGGTGCAGCTTGCCCAGGTCCAGCGGGCCGCCGGGGGGCGGGGAGCCGTCGGTCTGGGTCAGGGTGATCTTGGAGATGGTGTAGCGCTGGCGCGGCGTCACCTCGATGACCACGGCCACCGGTTTGGCGTCGGCGTCCACCTTCACCATGACGCTGCCATCGAAATAGCCTTCGGAACGCAATGCGGCCGCCAGCTTGTCGTAATCGTTGTCGATGCGCTTCTCCAGGCCCAGCAGCGACGACGGCGGATCGTTCTGCAGGGTGATGAGGGAAGAGGCGCTGCGCAGCACGTCCATCAGGCCGTCGTCGGCCTCAACGCCCGGGGCCGGATGGAAATCCACGGTGTAGGTCGCCGGCGGCGGCTCCGCGTCCGGCTGGCCGGCGGGGGCGACGTCGGGCGCCTGCTCCGCCTTGCGCGCCAGCACGGCGCCGGGTGTGTCCGCATCATCGGACGAGTCCGCGGGCGTATCGGCGGTGGGCCTATCGGCGGTCTGGGTGGCGGCGCCTTGGGAACCACCGTCCTTGGGCGCGTCCTTGCCGGCCGCGTCGTCGGGCTTGGACGGCGGTGTGGCGGGGGACGACGCCGGCTGGGCCGCGGGCGCATCTTGGGCGTAGCCCTGCGCGGACCAGCACACAAAGGGCAGGGCCAGGCTCAGGGAGGGGAGCAGCGCCAAGGCGATCGGGCGGACCGGCGCTCGGTGCTGAAGGCGGGGGGCGGCGAAGGGCGACGCGGGCTCCAACGGCTGCGGGTGGTCGGGCGGGCTTTGGGGCCAGGCGGATGACGGGCCGGGGCGGGGCGCCCGGGCGGGGGTTTTTGCCTCCTTGTTTTTCGACCCATACGCCGGCGGACAGCGTTAAGTCTTTGTGACGGCACGGGGGCCGGCCCAGCTGCCCCGATTGAGGAAAAGGGCCGGCGGACATGAGCTTAACCAACAAGATCGTGGCAAATTTATAGTCTGCCTTGCGGTACCCGTAACCCCCTCTTGCGTCCAACCCCCTTCGGCAGGCCTTTCTCCCGACCCTGCCAATAGCTATATTCCGCCTCGTGAAACCCGGTCCCGGCGCCGATGCGTCAGGGGGCGGGCTTTTGTTTTTGGGCCATCGCCAGGCGCACGTCGCGTTTTTGGACCGGGCCCCAAGCTTCGCGGGATTAGCGTCCAATGGATATGCGTAACATCGCCATCATCGCGCACGTCGACCATGGCAAGACCACCTTGGTTGACGTGCTGCTGCGCCAGTCGGGCGCTTTCCGCGACAACCAGCAGGTCGCCGAGCGCGCCATGGACAGCAACGACCTGGAGCGTGAGCGCGGCATCACCATCCTGGCGAAGTGCACCAGCGTCCTGTGGGAAGGCACCCGCATCAACATCGTCGACACCCCCGGCCACGCCGACTTCGGCGGCGAGGTGGAGCGTATCCTGAGCATGGTCGACGGCGTCATCCTGCTGTGCGACGCCGCCGAGGGCCCGCTGCCGCAGACCAAGTTCGTGCTGGGCAAGTCGCTGAAGCTGGGCCTGAAGCCCATCGTCGTCATCAACAAGGTCGACCGTTCCGACGCCCGTCCGGACGAAGTGCACAGCGAGGTGTTCGACCTGTTCGCGGCGCTGGACGCCAGCGACGAGCAGCTGGACTTCCCGACCCTGTTCGCCTCGGGCCGCAACGGCTGGGCGGCGGAAAGCCTGGACGCCCCGCGTGAGGACATGCGCCCGCTGTTCGAGCTGGTGCTGCGCCACGTGCCGGCGCCCAAGGTGGACGTCGACGCCCCCTTCACCATGCTGGCCACCACGCTGGAAGCCAACCCCTACCTGGGCCGCCTGCTGACGGGCCGCATCCAGACCGGTGTCGCCCGCGCCAACATGGCCATCAAGGCCCTGACCGCTGACGGCAAGCTGATCGAGCAGGGCCGCATCTCCAAGCTGCTGGCTTTCCGCGGGCTGGAGCGCGTGGGCGTGGAAGAGGCGCAGGCGGGTGACATCGTCGCCATCGCCGGCCTGACCAAGACCACCGTGGCCGACACCATCTGCGAGCCGCTGGTGTCCGAGCCGCTGGCCGCCCAGCCCATCGACCCGCCGACCCTGGCCATGACCTTCAGCGTCAATGACAGCCCGCTGGCTGGCCGAGAAGGCGACAAGGTCACCAGCCGCATGATCCGCGACCGCCTGATGCGCGAGGCCGAGGGCAACGTCGCCCTGCGGGTGCGCGAGACCGAGAACGCCGACGCGTTCGAGGTGGCCGGCCGTGGCGAACTGCAGCTGGGCATCCTGATCGAGAACATGCGCCGCGAAGGCTATGAGCTGTCGATCTCCCGTCCCCGCGTGCTGCTGAAGACGGACGAGAACGGCCAGCGCATGGAGCCGATCGAGGAAGTCGTGGTCGACGTGGACGAGGAATTCTCGGGCGTCGTCGTCCAGAAAATCTCCGAGCGCAAGGGTGACATGCTGGAGATGCGTCCGTCCGGCGCCGGCAAGGTCCGCCTGGTGTTCCACGTGCCGTCGCGCGGCCTGATCGGTTACCAGAGCGAGTTCCTGACCGACACCCGCGGCACCGGCCTGATGAACCGCCTGTACCACGGTTACGCCCCGTACAAGGGTCCCATCCAGGGCCGCCGCAATGGCGTGCTGATCTCCAACGGCGAGGGTGAGGCCGTGGCCTACGCCCTGTGGAACCTGGAGGACCGCGGTCCCATGATGATCGAACCGGGCGCCAAGGTGTACCAGGGCATGATCATCGGCGAGCACAGCCGTGGCAACGACCTGGAAGTGAACGTCCTGAAGGGCAAGCAGCTGACCAACATCCGCGCCGCCGGCAAGGACGAGGCCGTGCGCCTGACCACGCCGATGGACATGTCCCTGGAAAAGGCCCTGGCCTACATCGAGGACGAGGAACTGGTTGAAGTGACGCCGAAGTCCATCCGCCTGCGCAAGCGCCTGCTGGACCCGACCGACCGCAAGCGCGCCCAGAAGCAGGCCGAAGCCGGCTGATCGCTGGCCATTCCGGTTTGATCAGTTCGAAGCCCCGTCCACCCACCGGTGGGCGGGGTTTTCGTTTAAGGAAGCGCCGCGCACGAACGTCCAATACCGGCCTGCGGTCGGCCCGGCATGGTGAAGGTCTTGCCAACCTGGAGACCGTCATGCCGCCCACCCCCATCCGCTTCGCCGACAAGTTCGCCCTGTTCACCGAGCAGTGGCAGCCCAAAGTGGTGGCGGAAATGAACGACTATCAGTTCAAGCTGTCGCGCCTTGAGGGCGACTTCCTCTGGCACGCCCACGCCGACACGGATGAGACCTTCATCGTGCTGGAGGGAACGCTGCGCCTGGACTTTCGCGACGGCGCCATCACCCTGGGCCCTGGTGAGATGGCCGTGGTGCCCAAGGGCGTGGAGCACAAGCCCTCGGCCGAGGCGGAGGTGAAGCTGCTGCTGATCGAACCGCGCGGCGTGGTCAACACGGGCGACGCCGGCACGGGTGAGCGCACGGCGCTGAACGACGTGTGGATTTAAGCGACCACCCTGCGAATATCCGCCGTCTCCAGCACCGCCTGGGGTGCCCCTCTCTCGGCGGCGTTCAGCATGGCTTGGCCGATCTCCACCGTGGTCAGAACCTGATTGGGGAACAGGCGGCGGGCCAGGGGCAGCAGCGGCGCCGTCAGTGTGTAGAACAGGCGATAGACGCTGGTCTTGGACCGGGCGCCATGCAGGGGCGGGATCAGGCCGGGACGGAACAGGTACACCGCCTTGAAGGGCAGGCGCCGCAAATCGTTTTCCGTCCGGCCCTTGACCCTTGCCCACATGGTGCGCCCCCGCTCCGTCCCGTCCGTGCCGGAACCGGAGACGTAGATGAAGGTCATGCCCGAGTTCAGGCGGGCCAGGGTGCGCGCCACCTCCAGCGTCAGGCCGTGGGTGATGCGGGTGTAGGCGTCCTCGGTCATGCCGGATGAGGAGACGCCTAGGCAGAAGAAGCAGGCGTCATAGCCGGCCAGCAGCCCGTCCAGCGTTTCCCAGTCCGTCATACCCGGATCGGTCATGGCGGGAAGGGTCAATTCCGACAGTTTGGCATGGGTGAGGCCGGTGGCGGTGCGGCCCACGGCCAGGACTTGGGTGACCCGGGGGTCGTGCAGGCATTCCCGCATGACCCCCTGGCCCACCATGCCGGTCGCCCCGAACAGGATGACCTTCATGGCGTGCGTCCTTACGAGCGGGTGGGCGGCGTGAGCACCGCCTGGGGTGCCGTTTCCGGCAGGGCGGGGACGGGGCCGTCATAGGCCACGTCGGTCGAGCGGCTGACAGCCTCCCACGCCGCCAGCTGGGCCGCGCGCTCGCCGTCGGCCAGGCCGAAATAGTGCAGGGCGTCGCTGCCCAGCAGCAGATGCGGGGGCAGGGTGGGATGGTCGGCGAGGCGCAGGATCAATTGGGCAATCTTGGCCGGGTCGCCGGCCTCATTGCCGATATAGGGTTTGAACATCTCCACCAGCGCGCCGACCGAGGCCTGGTAGTCCGGCATGACGGCCGGCGTGTCGCGCAGCGAGCGGGTGCCCCAGCCGGTACGCATGCCGCCGGGCTCCAGGGCGCAGATCTGGATGCCCAATGGGTTGACTTCGCCCGCCAGCACCTCTGTCAGGCCCCCCACGGCCCATTTGGCCGCCTGGTAGGCGCTGAGCCCCGGCCGGCCCAGCCGCCCGCCGACGGAGGACACCTGCAGGATGTGACCGGACCGCTGGGCGCGCATCACCGGCAGGGCGGCATGGGTGACGTTGACCACGCCCATCAGGTTGGTGTCGATCTGGGCGCGGAAGACCTCCAGGTCCATCTGTTCGAACGGGGCGACGTCGGCGTAGCCGGCATTGTTCACCACCACGTCCAGGCGGCCGAAGGCATCCACCGCCTGGGCCACGGCGGCGCGGGCGGCGGCCGCGTCGGTCACGTCCAGCGCCAGGGTGCGCACTTGGTCGCCATACCGGGCGTGCAGGTCGGCCAGCCGCTCCGGCTGGCGGGCGGTGGCCACCAGGCGGTGACCGGCGGCCAGCACGGCCTCGGCGATATCGCGGCCCAGCCCGGCGGCGCTGCCGGTGACCAGCCAAACCTTTGAAACGGTGCTCATGATGAAGACTCCATTGATGGAAGGAAAATTGAGCGATCAATCACTCATTTATCAGGCGAGAAACGGGCATGGGCCGGGTGGATACGCCTCGGCGGTTAGCGGCTGAGGGCGTTCCATAGGGCGTCGAAACCGGCGGCGCGGTAACGCTCGGCGCTGTCGGGCTGACGCAGGATGAAGTCCATGGTGGTCTCCGCCAGCGAGGTCAGGATGGCGGCCACGAAATCAGGGGGCTGGTCCCGCATCAGGCCTTGGGCCACGCCCTCCCGCATCACACCGTCGATGCGGGCGAAACCCTCGCTGCCCAGCGCCCGCGTCTCGGGCGTCAGGCGGTCCGACACGATCAGCTGCGCCATGGCGCGGCGCCGCGCCGGGTCGCGCACGCCCCAGTCGACATAGCGGTCCCAGATATGGCGCACCCGGTCGCGCAGGGGGCCGTCGGCGGGATAGGCCGTCATCATGGCCTGGCGCAACTCCCCCTTCAGCGCCAGGTACAGCTGGTTCAGCAACAGGTCCTTGGTGGCGAAATAGGTGAACAGCGTGCCCTCTGCCACGCCGGCCAGGCTGGCGATGCGGGCGGTGGGGGCGCCCAGGCCCTGGTCGGCAATGACCTGGGCAGCCGCCGCCAGGATGGCGTCGCGCTTCTCTTCGCTTTTGGGCCGGGCCATGGAAACACCAAAGGGAATAAAGAGTGAGTGAGCACTCAATATAGCGGCCTCGGCTGGAATGCCAAGTGCGCGACGTCACAGGGGGTGGGACGCGTGCGGCGTTTGATCCGAATCAGGGCGGCGCCCGCAGACGCAAGTTAAGTTTCGATGCGAGGGCGCAACCGCACGCAAGGGTGTTTCGCGCTTTGGTGGTGCGGCGGCTGGTGAGCATGCTTGCGCCCGGATTGGTAAATGGCCAAGACTAGGGGCGGGGGATGACGAAAGGCCGCCCCCACCGGAATTTCCACCGCCTTTCCCGCCGGCCCCGTTAACCTTGACAGGGGCGCCGGTGGGGCGGGCCGCCCTATGATAGACAGGGCATGAAATCGTTCGGGAAGAGAGGAACATCATGGTCGAAGTGGTCATCGCCGGCGCCGCGCGCACGCCCATCGGCAGCTTCAACGGTGCGCTCAGCAGCCTGTCGGCTGTCGCTCTTGGCACCGTGGCCGTCACCGAGGCCCTGCGCCGCGCCCATGTCGACGCCGCCGAGGTGTCCGAGGTCGTGCTGGGCCATGTGCTGAAGGCCGCCACCGGCCAGAACAGCGCCCGCCAGGTGTCCGTCGCCGCCGGCGTGCCGGTGGAGCGCACCGCCTACACCCTGGACCAGGTCTGCGGGTCCGGCCTGCGCGCC
This sequence comes from Nitrospirillum bahiense, assembly GCF_007828025.1. Taxonomy (NCBI): domain Bacteria; kingdom Pseudomonadati; phylum Pseudomonadota; class Alphaproteobacteria; order Rhodospirillales; family Azospirillaceae; genus Nitrospirillum; species Nitrospirillum bahiense. Next base: position 8,973 of record NZ_VITO01000027.1, on the reverse strand, counting down.
GTGGCCCAGGGCTTCCAGGCCATCCGCCTGGGCGAGGCCGAGGTGGTGGTGGCCGGCGGCATGGAAAGCATGAGCCAAGCCCCCCACGCCATCCACCTGCGCAACGGCACCAAGATGGGTGACGCCAGCATGGTAGACACCATGATCAAGGACGGCCTGTGGGACGCCTTCAACAACTACCACATGGGCACGACGGCCGAGAACGTGGCCAAGAAGTGGGAAATCTCCCGCGAGGCCCAGGACGCCTTCGCCGCCGGCAGCCAGCAGAAGGCCGAGGCCGCGCAGAAGGCCGGCCGCTTCAAGGATGAGATCGTCCCCGTCACTGTGCCCGGCCGCAAGGGCGACGTGGTGGTCGAGGCCGACGAATACCCCAAGGCCGGCACCACGGCCGAGACGCTGGCCAAGCTGCGCCCGGCCTTCGCCAAGGACGGCACCGTCACCGCCGGCAACGCCTCGGGCATCAACGACGGCGCCGCGGCGCTGGTGCTGATGACGGCCGAGAACGCCGCCAAGCGCGGGGTGAAGCCGCTGGCCCGCATCGTTTCCTGGGCCACCGCCGGCGTCGACCCGTCCATCATGGGCACGGGCCCCATCCCGTCCAGCAAGCTGGCGCTGCAGCGCGCCGGCTGGACGGTCGCCGACCTGGACCTGATTGAGGCCAACGAGGCCTTCGCCGCGCAGGCCTGTGCCGTCAACAAGGACATGGGCTGGCCCGACGACAAGGTGAACGTCAACGGCGGCGCCATCGCCCTGGGCCACCCGATTGGCGCCTCCGGCGCGCGTGTGCTGGTGACCCTGCTGCATGAGATGCAGAAGCGGGACGCCAAGAAGGGCCTGGTCACGCTGTGCATCGGCGGCGGCATGGGCATCGCCATGTGCGTGGCCCGTGACTGATTGATGCGGTGCGCGACTGGAAATGATCTTTCCGGTCGCGCAACCAGCTAGGTTTTGCCTGGGGTTTGGCGTGGAGTGATCGCGCCGGCCCAGGCTGGGGGGCCGGGATGCCGGGCGAATGCCGATCCTCCTGAAGCGTGACGTTCTATGGACGTATTCTGACTCGTGAAAAAGGGGAGGATTAGATGACAGCGCGTGTTGCATTGGTGACGGGTGGTACCCGCGGCATCGGTGAAGCCATCTCGGTGGCGCTGAGGGACGCCGGCTATAGGGTTGCGGCCAACTACGGCGGCAACGAGCAGAAGGCGCGCGAGTTCACGGAGCGGACGGGCATCCCCGCCTATCGCTTCGACGTGGCCAGTTTCGAGGATGTGCGGCACGGCATGACCAAGATCGAGCATGATCTGGGCCCGATCGAGATCATCGTCAACAACGCCGGCATCACCCGCGACGGCGTGCTGCACCGCATGGATTTCGAGCAGTGGAACGAGGTCATCCAGACCAACCTCGCCTCCTGCTTCAACACCTGCCGCGTGGCCATCGACGGCATGCGGGCGCGCGGCTTCGGCCGCATCGTCAACATCGGCTCCATCAACGGCCAGGCCGGCCAGTACGGCCAGGTGAACTACGCCGCCGCCAAGTCCGGCATCCATGGCTTCACCAAGGCCATGGCGCAGGAAGGGGCGGGCAAGGGCGTGACGGTCAACGCCATCGCCCCGGGCTATATCGACACCGACATGGTTCGCGCCGTGCCGCCCAACGTGCTGGAGAAGATCGTCGCCAAGATCCCCGTCGGCCGCCTGGGCAAGGCAGAGGAGATCGCCCGCGGCGTGCTGTTCCTGGTGGCGGACGACGCCGGCTTCATCACCGGCTCCACGCTGTCCATCAACGGTGGTCAGCACATGTATTAAGAGGTCCCTCAGGCGCCGGGCGGCGGCATCCGCCGCCTTGGCTTGTCCTCGCGTTTCAGTCCGCTACGCTCCCCAAAACGCTCCCCAAAACGCTCCCCAAAACGCTCCGACGGCCGCGGTCGCGGCCTGGGAAATTTGGGGACGAGGACGTGGTGCGAGGCATTAGCCTGAGACGCGTGCCTTGAGGTATGACAGGGGCGGGTCCGGTGACGGGCCCGCCTTTTGTCATGGGTGCAGCCATGTCCGACCAGCCGTCCGCCTCACCACATCTTTATCCCGACCAGCCCCGCGTGGGCGTCGGCGTGCTGGTTTGGAAGGGGGACCAGCTGCTGTTGATCCGGCGGGCCAAGGCGCCCCTGGCCGGGGAATGGTGCCTGCCGGGCGGCAGCCAGGAATTGGGCGAAACCCTGTTCCAGACGGCGGCGCGGGAGGTGCGGGAGGAAACCGCCATCGCCTGCCGGCCCTACACCGTACTGACGGCGGTGGACGGCATCACCCGCGACCCGCGTCCCCAGGGTGCCGGGCCGGAGGTGGAGCCCCGCGTGCGCTTCCACTTCACCATCGTGGAAATCATGGCGGAGTATACGGGCGGGGAGCCCCAGGCGGGCGATGACGCGGCGGCGGCGCTGTGGGCCGACCGAGCGGCCTGCGAGCGGCTGGTGACTTGGCCCTCGATCAAGGCGGTGGTGGATCTGGGCTGGGCGGCGCGGGCCGCCACCGGACGGGGGTAACAGGCATGGACAGCGCGGTTGGGAACGACAAGGCGACGGCGGTGGGCGGCATGACCGCCCGGCGCGCCACCCTCATCGGTGCCAGCGCCATCCTGCTGTGGTCCACCCTGGCGCTGCTGACCACGTTGACCGGCCCCATCCCGCCGTTCGAAATCGAGGCGGTGGCCTTCGCCGTGGCGGGCCTGGTCGGCATCGTCTGGATGGCGGCGCGCGGCCGGTCACCCAGGGCGGCGTTGCGCCAGCCCCCCGTCGCCTGGCTGCTGGGGGTAGGGGGGCTGTTCGGCTATCACTTCCTGTACTTCCTGGCGCTGAAGTCGGCGCCAGCGGCGGAGGCCAACCTCATCAACTATCTGTGGCCGCTGTTGATCGTGCTGTTCGCCGGGCTGCTGCCGGGGGAGCGTCTGGGCCGCCGCGAGGTACTGGGCGCCCTGGTCGGGCTGGCGGGCACCGGCCTGCTCGTCACCGGGGGCCGGGGCATCGCCATCGACCCCGCCTATCTGCCGGGCTTCCTGGCCGCCGCCGGGGCCGCCGTCACCTGGGGCGCCTATTCCACCCTGTCGCGCCTGCTGGGCGCCGTGCCCACCGACGCCGTGGCCTTCTTCTGCCTGGCCACCGCGGCGCTGTCGGCCCTCTGCCATTGGGGACTGGAGGCGACGGTGGCGCCCGACGCCGGGCAGTGGGCCTTGCTGGCGCTGATGGGCCTGGGCCCCGTGGGGGCGGCCTTCTTCGTCTGGGACATCGGCATGAAGAAGGGTGACATCCACACCCTGGGCGCGCTCAGTTACGCCACGCCGCTCCTGTCCACCCTGCTGCTGATCCTGACCGGCCGGGCCCAGCCCAGCGGCGTGGTCGCCGCCTCCTGCCTGCTCATCATCGCCGGCGCCGTCATCGCCAGCTGGAAGCCCCGCCGCGCCTGAAACTTTTCGCACATATAGCGCTTGCGCAAGCGGTCCGCTTCCGCTACGTTCCGCGCCGCTTCGCCAGCCGGCCCCTTTCCCGTTCGACAGCAAAACGGGGGCCGGACACGGGAATGGATACGGAGAGGTGCCGGAGCGGTCGAACGGGGCGGTCTCGAAAACCGTTGTACCAGCGATGGTACCGTGGGTTCGAATCCCACCCTCTCCGCCATTTTCCGCGCCGTAATTCCCTCATCTGACTACGATATCGCCGTTCTCCCACCTTACGGCTGATGCCGTGCGGCCCTATAGCGTGCGGTCGAATTCGGTCACGCCGTCGTGGCTCAGTCGGTACAGCTGGGCTGGGCGGGCGGTGGCTTTGCTGCTGGCACCGGCGATGGGTTGGATGACCCGCAATTCGTCAATCTTGCGCCGGAAGGCACTGTCGTTCAGGGCGCGGCCCAGCACGCTTTCATAAGCCGCGCGCAGGGCCGACAGGGTGAAGTGCGGCGGCAACAGGAAGGCCGGCAGAGTGGAATAGGCCGCGCGCCGCCGCCAGCGGTCGGCGGCCTTAGCCAGGATGGCGTCGTGGTCGAAGGGCAGGCCGCGTGCCTGATCCAGCGGCGTCAGCATTAGATTCCGGTCGGTGGGCAGGGACTCCGCCGGCTGCAGGGCGTAGTAGGCAATGGACGCGGACCAGCCGCGCGGATCCCGCCCGGCGCCGGAAAAGGTCATGAGCTGCTCCAGCAGCCGGGGCGTAATACCGGCTTTCTCACGCAAGACCCGCAGGGCCGCTGCAGTGGCGGACTCATCTTCGTCCGCCCGGACATAGCCGCCGACCAAGGCCATCTCATTCGCGTAGGGGGCCTTATCCCGACGTTGCAGCGCGACATGCATACACCCATCCTTCAGCACCAGCGGAATGACGTCCACGGTCAGAATCGGGCGGATCAGGTCTTCGATCATTTTTTGGGTCATTTTTATGCAACTTGCAAATAACAAATTGCATATCTCAGGCGACACGTCAATCTGGGGCGAACACAGGATGGATGAAAGGCCGTGAAAATGATCGTCGTTTGGCGTGTTGTGACCGCCTGTAATCTCACCTGTCCGTTCTGCGCCTATGACCGCCGTCTGGCCATCCCCCGCCCGGCGGCCGACATCGCCGAGATTCGGCGCTTGGCCGGCCTGCTGGCCGACTATCAGGCGGAGAGCGGCGATGAGGTGCTGGTGAGTTGGTTGGGTGGAGAGCCGTTGCTCTGGCAGCCGTTGGCGGATTTAACGGCAGCGGTGCGCGGCCTGGGCTTGGCTGTCAGCGCTACCACCAACGGCACCAGTCTCGGCAGCCCGGCTGTGCGCGCCCAGGTGGTCGCCCACTACCGGGAACTAACGATCAGCGTGGACGGTGTAGGGGGCGCCCATGACAGCCTGCGCGGCTGGGACGGCGGTTTTTCCAAGTTGGGCACTTGGATTCCCACCCTGGCCGCCGAAACGCGCGCCGCCGCCAGCGCCTTGAAGATCAAGGTCAACGTCGTGCTCACCCGCCGGACGCTGAGGGATTTCAACACCCTGTGCCAGACGGTAGCGGACTGGGGTGTAACCGAAATCACCTTCAACCAATTGGGCGGGCGTGACCGGCCGGAGTTTTATCCGGACCACCGTCTCCGTCCCCACGACTTGGACCGGTTGGAGGAGTTGCTGCCCCCCTTGCGGCGAGACTTGCTGGATAGGGGTGTCACGCTGGTTGGCGGGACCGCCTATCTGGAGCGCTTCCGGGCCAGCGCTTGGGACAGGCCGATGCCAGTGGAGGATTGCGGGCCAGGCGAGCGCTTCCTGTTCATCGATGAGGCTGGGCGGATGGCGCCCTGCAGCTTCACGGCTGAGGACTACGGCATCGATCTGTCCAGCGTGAGGACGGTGACGGATATCGCCGACCTGCCGCGGCGCTTCCGCCAATTGAGCCAGGCGGCCCGGTCCCGGCACTGCGATGACTGCCTCAGCACCCAGATCTGCGACAAGTTCAAAAGGCAACCGGCGTCCGCTGCGGCGTGACTGGGCGTCTGTTGCCTATTTCCGGCACTCGACGCACAGGCTTTCCATGATGCGCACCGGCTGCTGCGGCTCGATCTCGAAGATGTTCTCCACGTACTCGCTGCTGGCGTAGAGCGTCTTCTTGACGTGGGTGAAGCCCACGTGCTCCAGCACCCATTTCAGGGTGTCGAAGTCATAGCCGCACTTGTGGTCGTGATTGTGCAGCATGCCCATGAAGATGGCGGCGTTGGTCACGTATAGAGCGGGATCGAGCGCTTCCTTCACGTATTCCTCAAGGAAGAAGCGATCGTTGTTGAGGTAGGCCTTGGCCCATTTCTCCAGGTCGGGGACCAGGATGCGCATCTTTCCGCCGTCGGCCAGCTTCGCATAGCATTCCTTCAGGAAGGTGATGCCGTCGGTATAGCTGATGTGCTCCAGAAAATGGCTGTGGTAAATCAGGTCAAGTGAACCATCGAGGGCAGGTATTCCTTCCCTCAGATCGTGGTTCATCATGAATGTACCATCGGTGTTGTTGAGGTTTTGGTACACGCCGCCATTTTGTAAATTGGGCCAGTATCCTATATTAAGGAATCCACGATATAACATGGCACCACAGCCGAGATTATATTTCTTGAATGTATTTGACAGCGTCATCCATTGCGGATCCATTATATGATTTCCCTCCGTTGGGCTTGCGACGCGGAAAAACAGGAAGAAGAAATGAGTTTAGCGGCGGTCAAATGGGGCATCAGTGCGGCTATTTTTTAAAATCTATAGAGAGACTCATGGTTTAGCAACCGGCTGGGAGATGGCCCGCCCCCGAGGGGACGGGCCATCCAGGCGGGGGGTATCAGCAGGGGGGCGATCAACCGCTCCGGCATCACGGCAGCAGCAGCAAGGCCCCGGTCGTGCGGCCGGCCTCCAGCGCGGCGTGGGCCTGTGCCGCCTCGGCCAGCGGATAGCTGCCGCCGATGTCGGCGGTCAGGCCCCGCGCCAGCTGGGCCAACACCTCAGTGGCGGCCGCGTGGTAGATGCCGATGTCGGTCAGGCGGGCTAGGACGCTGGGCCGGGTGAAGGTGACGCCACGGTCGCGGGCCAAACCCTCCGCCGCCTCCACCGCGACCGTGCCGCCGGCCTGGCCGATGCTGGCCACCGTGCCGCCTGCCCGCGTGGCGGCGATGAACCTCGGCAGCGCGTCGCCGCCCACGCCGTCGATGGCGTAATCCACGCCCCGGCCGCCGGTCAGCGACGCGACCTCCGCCGCCACGTCGGCATCGCGGCCGATGATGACGGCATCGGCGCCATGGTGGCGGGCCAGCGCCGCCTTCTCCGCTGTGCTGGTGGTGCCGATGACCCGGGCGCCCAGTTGCCGGGCCCAGCGCGTGACCATGATGCCCAGGCCGCCGGCGGCGGCGGAAACCAGCAGCACGGTATCGGCCCTCACAGCATGGGTCGCGGCCAGCAGCATCTGCGTCGTCAACCCGCGCAGCAGCGACGCGGCGGCATCCCGGCTGGATACGGCGTCGGGCAGGGGCAGCGCGCGGTCGGCCGGTAGCAGGCGGGTGCTGGCATAGCCGCCGGCGGTCCCGGCATAGGCCACGCGCTGGCCCACCGTCAGGCCGGTGACCCCTGCGCCCAGCGCCTCGATGACGCCCACGCCCTCCACCCCCGGCACGCCACCGGGCAGGGGGTAGAGCCCCCGGCGGTGATAGGTATCGACGAAGTTGACGCCGGTGGCCTCATGGCGCAGACGCACCTCGCCCGCCCCAGGGGTCTGGGGGCCGCGCGGAGTGACACGCAATTGCTCGACGCCGCCGGGCGCGGCCACGGTGACAACGATATCAGGGGAGCTCATGTCGGGCCTCCTTCAAAGCCGATGTGACGATGACCGCGATTGTCGCGTCCTATTCTTTGTGAGAAAATTCCCGAAATTTTGCCAATATATGTGCGGAAATTAACGGAAGGAGGCGCCATGGATCGCGCCATGGACTGGGAGGATCTGCGCCATTTCGCGGCCTTGGCCACGGGCGGCAGCCTGTCGGCGGCGGCTCGCGCGCTGGGGGTGGAGCATGCCACCGTGGCCCGGCGGGTTGCGGCCTTGGAGCAGGCGCTGGGTCTCAAGCTGGTTGACCGGCGCGGCCGACGCCTGGCCCTCACGGCGGAGGGGGAGCGCATCGCCGCCGTGGCGGACCGCATGGCCCGGGATGCCCGGGCGGTGCGCCGCCTGGCCGACGGCGCCCGGTCCGACATCGCGGGCACCGTCACCATCAGCGCCCCGCCGGCCCTGGCCGTGCTGGTGCTGGCGCCCGTGCTGGCCACCTTGCGCCGGCGCCACCCAGCCCTGACGGTGACCCTGCTGGGGGAGGTGCGCAGCGCCTCGCTGGAGCGGCGGGAGGCCGATATCGCCGTGCGCATGAGCCGCCCGACGGAGGGCGACCTCACGGCGCGGAAACTGGCGCCCTTGCCCTTCCACTTTTACGCCACGCCCGCCTACCTGGCGGCCACAGCGCCCGCCGACTGGGTCTTCATCGGCAGCGCCGCCCCTTTGGACCAGTCCCCGCAGCAGCAGGTGCTGGAAGGGTTGGCGGCCGGCCGGCCCACCGTCTTCCACGGCAACACGGTGGAGATTCAGCAGGCTGCCGCCGCCAGCGGCATGGGTGTGGCGCTGCTGCCCGACTTCATGGCAGCGGACGACCCGCGCCTGGCTGCCGTGCCCGGTCCGCCCGTCCTGTCGCGCGACATGTGGCTGGTGGTGCACAGCGACATGACGGCTTCCGCCCCCATCCGGGCGACGCTGCGCTGCCTGCAGGAGGAGATGGTGGGAAGGGTGGCGCGACACGCGTGACCCTCCCGCCGCCATTGCCTATTCGAAGGCCTTGATGAAGTCGTCCGGCTTCCAGTCGGCGATGATCTTGAAACTGACCACGTTCAGATAGGCGCTCGGATGCTTGGAGCCGGCGAGGACCTCGTCCCACACGGCGCGTGCCTCCTCCGGCAGGCGACCGAAGAGATAAGCGGCGGCATAAACGCGCACGCCGTCATCCGCATCCTTCAACAGTGGCACCAAGGCCATGCGTCCCTCAGGGGCCACCGTGTCCAGAGCCTGGACGGCGTTGCCCATCTTCGGCAGGCAGGCCTTCATCGTCCGGCGATTGCCCATGATATCGGCATGGAAGTACCGTTTGACCTGGGTGCGAAATTCCTCGATCAGCGCGGCGGCGCTGGCGTCTTTTCCATGAGTGGTCATGGCGTGGCTCCTACTTCACCAGGCCGAGGGAGCGCATGACCTCCAGGCCCTTGCGCATCCGTTCCTCGAACGGGGCCGTCTTCAGGTATTCGCGTAGGCTGATGGGCGCGCCCTTATAAGCGGGGCGATTAAAGGCGGCCGTGACTTCCTCATGCAGCAGCCTGGGCACTAGCAGGCTGTTGAAAAAGCCTGTGGCTGCCTGAGTTTCAGCATGATTCACTGTTGGCCTTGGAACGGAGCCGAGGGCGGCATGCGGGGATCGG
>NZ_VITO01000026.1:0-86936 GCF_007828025.1 Nitrospirillum bahiense | reverse complement strand
TCGTCCGATCCCCGCATGCCGCCCTCGGCTCCGTTCCAAGGCCAACAGTGAATCATGCTGAAACTCAGGCAGCCACAGGCTTTTTCAACAGCCTGTTAGCGGCGGTCCACGGGACCGCATAAGTCATTCAGTTCGGACATCATCGCAAATCAGCCTCGATTCCCGACGACTCGAATGATTGGCGTTCCTTGTTGCGGATGTTCCCCCGCGACAAGGAGGGGCTGCGATGGCGGCTCCCCGTTCGGGGAGCTGATCGCCACCGCGCCAGCCGTCCGGCTGGCGCTTCGCAAAGGCCGGGCTGGCAGCCGGTTCCGGCTGCTCAATCTCGGCCTGTTAAAGGATGGTGCGGGCGGTCGGAATCGAACCGACACTCCTTTCGGAACCGGATTTTGAGTCCGGCGCGTCTACCAGTTTCACCACGCCCGCGCGGCCCTCTATCTAGCCCAAGAGCCCAAAAATCGGAAGGGGCTAAATCGGTCCCTCAGGGCCTGATTGGGGTTTGCCCTTCGACGTTGGCCTGGGCTTCGGCCTGCGAACATTAATTGCCGCCGCATCAAGAGTGGTTTTGAGGTGAGAAGCATAGAACTTCTCGATCATCTCGACGCTAGTCCGGCAATTTTTTGCAATCTGATAGATATCAGCCCCATCCATCAATCTCAAGCAGATGTATGTGTGCCGAAGACTATACGCAGCCCGGCGATTTCCGTCCCGGTCGAATTTTAGCCCTTCCTCCCTCAGAATTGTATTCATCAGTTCATGCCGCTCCCCCGGGAATATCAAGTCGGTCGGGCAGGTCGGGCGAAGGTCTTCCTCGCCTTCCTCCGCTCGCATGTTCCGACCGGCGGCTTTCGGCCTTAGCCGTGCCTGCAATCGCTCGAAGGGGCGCACGGCACTCGCTGTGCTTTTGCAGTGGCCGATGCCGCGCTTGCCGCGCACCTCGATCTCAAGGATGGTCTCGCCTGAGTCGCGGTCTTTGACGATCTGAACATCCCGAAATTCGAGCCGCGCCGCTTCGTCGGGGCGCAGGCCGGTATTCGCCATGAACAGCACATAATCGTGCATTTGCTCATAATACCATACCCAGCGTTTCTTCGGCGGCTGCTGGACCCGTCGCCGCGTCGCCTCATAAAGGCGCTTATACTCGTCGGGGCCGAACCAGCCGCGATGCGAGATTTTGACCGATCTGTCGTACTTTGTGGCCAGCCTCGGCAATCGGTCGAGCCCGCCCTTGTCCATCTCAGATGTCAGAATCTGCCGGAGAGCCACGATCTCTTGATGAATCGTGCTACGGGCAGGGGGCTTGCCCCCCGGGGAGTCTTGAATCCGGTGGATACGGTATTGCTGAATCTTGGCGGCGGTGATCTCCGGGAAAGTCAGGTCGCCAAAGAAGGGGATCAGATGCCCTCGGATGCGGGCAATATGCAGCTTGATGTATTTGGGGCTGCGGGTGCCTGCGCACAGCACCGTGAATTCCGCAATGAACTCCTCGGCACCTTCACGAAACAGCCTCTCGCTGGGCGCTGGAACCTTCGCCGCCGGGGCCGGTTCGCTGCCCTCGACCTTGATGCTGTTCATGCCTTTGCGGAGCGCGGCACGCAGTTCGTAATACCAGTCCTCCGCCACTTCCTTGGCGTGGGACAGGCTTTCTTCTTTGGTGCTGCGGCGATGGTTTTGGCCGTTGAGATAGGCCGAGCATTGCCAATGGCGGCCATCTCCTCGCTTGTAGAGATGAACCTTGCCTTCAAGGATCGTGTGCTGCTCAGACATGCCACACACCTCCCACACCCGCGCTGTGTACGGTTTTGTGTAAGTGATGTGTAAGTGTATCAAAAGTTGTTTTAGATTTGGATAACGCCGTAACGCATTGACAGATATAGGGGTTTTTGCCTAACTTAATAGGCCCCGTAACATTTTGAGTCTGCCGCGTCTACCATTTCGCCACGGAGGCACCGGGCGCTTTCAAGCGTGCGGCGGATCATAGCGATAGAAAGCCGGGGGTCAAGCGCCGCATAGCACCGCCGGGTCAGGGGCGGGTCATGGGGTCGCGCCACGGGGTTGACACGCGGCGGGGCGGGGGCGGCGGTTGCGGGCGCGGGGCGCACCTGATAGACGGGTAGCGCCCGGCTTGCCCCTTATCCCAAAGGGCGGCCCCGCTGTCGGAGATGCCCGTTGCTGCGTAGCCTTTATGACCGCACCCTCGCCCTCGCCGGCCACCGCCATGCCGTCTGGGCCCTGGCGGGTATTTCCTTCATCGAAAGCTCGGTCTTTCCCATCCCGCCGGATCTGCTGCTGATCCCGCTGATCCTGGCCGATCGGCGCCGCGCCTTCTTCCTGGCCACGGTCTGCACCGTCGCCTCGGTCCTGGGCGGCTTCCTGGGCTACGCCATCGGTTATTATTTCTGGGACACCATCGGCCATCGTGTCATCGAGGCCTATGGCCTGATGGGCAAGTACATGGAGTTCAAGCAGGGCTTCGACGAGAAGGGCGCCTGGATCATCATCCTGAAGGGGATGACCCCCATCCCCTACAAGCTGGTGACCATCGCCAGCGGCGCCTTCCAGTTCGACCTGGCCACCTTCGCCGGCGCCTCGCTCATCTCCCGCGCGCTGCGCTTCTTCCTTGTCGCCGCCCTCCTCTGGAAATTCGGCGAGCCTATCCGCACATTCGTGGAAAAGCGCCTGACGCTGGTCACCACTGTGGCCCTGCTGCTGGTCATCAGCGGCTTCATCCTGGTGAAGTACCTGCATCTCTAAGCCCTCGCCGCCCGAACCGGAAACCACCCCATGACCGCCTACGCGCCCAGCCCGACCGCCGCCCCGTCCCTGCTGGCCCACCCCCGTCTGCCGCAGGCGGCGCTGGTGCTGGCATCGGTCGGGGCCCTGGGCACGGCGCTGCTGTCGCAGTATGTCGGCGGCCTGCACCCGTGCGAGTTCTGCATCTGGCAGCGCTGGGCCTATGTCGCCGCCATCGTGGCGCTGCTGCCCGGCTTGGCGAACCCGCGGTTCCGTACCGCCTCGCTGGTCCTGGGCGGACTGGCCTTCCTGGCCGGGGCGGCCATCGCCGGCTTCCATGCGGGCGTAGAGCAGCATTGGTGGGAAGGCTTCACCACCTGCAGCAGCAGCATGCCCAAGAACCTGACGCTGGATCAGTTGCGCGAGCGCCTGCTGTCCGCCCCGCTGGTGCGCTGTGACGAGGCGCAGTGGACCTTCCACGGCATCTCCATGGCCGCCTTCAACTTCCCGGCCTCGCTGATCCTGGGTCTGGTGGCCTGGGCGGCCGCCCGCGCCGGTACCAAGCGGGCCTGAGGGAGGCAGCCATGACCGCCACCACTGACACCTACAAGCCGGCTTCCCCCAAGCCAACGGAGCGCCTGGCCCGCCGCCCCCTGCCGGGCGACCTGGGCACCGAGGCGCAGATCGCCCGCATCATCCGCGTGGACCAGGCGGGCGAGTACGGCGCCGCCCGCATCTACGCCGGCCAGCTGTCGGTGCTGGGCAAAAGCCCGGTGGGCGCCACCATCCGCCATATGGAGGAGCAGGAGCGCGTCCACCTCGACACCTTCAACCAGATGATGGTGAAACGCCGTGTGCGGCCCACCGCCCTGCAGCCGCTGTGGAAGGTGGCCGGCTATGCCCTGGGTGCCGCCACCGCCCTGATGGGTGAACGGGCGGCTATGGCCTGCACCGTGGCGGTGGAGGAGGCGATCGACGCCCACTATGCCGAACAGGCGGAGCGCCTGGGCCCGGGCGAGGCGGAGCTGAAGGCCACCATCGAGAAATTCCGGGCCGAGGAGCTGGAGCACCGCGACATCGGCATCGCCCACCATGCCGAGCTGACCACCGGCTATCCCGTGCTGTACACCCTGATCAAGGCGGGCACCCGCGCCGTCATCTGGGTGGCGGAACGGGTCTGATCATGGCGCGGCGGCGCCCGCCTTATTCTCGTCGCCGCCCAGCCTGTACGTCAGCCTGAGATAGACGATCTGTCCCGGCACGGCCAATTCGGACCGTTCCCGATACTGCGGCGTGTCGATCCATGTCACGCGCCGCACGCCATTGAACACGTCGTTGGCGGTGACGATCAGTTTCAGCCGGGACGTCACGTCATGGCCATAGGACAGGGTCACCGACTGATAGCCGGACCGCGTGCCGCCCGCCTCCAGCGACCGGCCATGCAGTTGCGCCTGGAGTTGCAGGCAGTCGCCCTCCGCCGGCGTCCAGGTCAGGTTGACCTTGGTCAGGTGCGTGAACAGGGCGCCGTTATAGTTGCCACCGCCAACTGGGATGGATTCCCGGACGTGGGACAGGTCGGAACTGAGGCCGACCGTCCAGTCCGGCCCCAGATGGAAATCCACCGCCAGATCCAGGCCGGCCGACGTGCCGCTGCCCGCGTTTTCCACCGTGGAGACCAGGGCCGTGTCGCCCGGTGCCGCAGTATAGCGATAGTCCACGATATCGTCGGTCAGACGGCGCGCATACAGGGTGCCGCTGGCCGTCACCTTCGCCGCCGTGTAGGTATAGCCGGCCGCCACCGAGTCCGTCCGGCTGGGCCGTAAGCCGGGGTTGCCCAGAATGGTGGTCGCCCCCACGATGGTCTGAAGCGGGTTGAGCTGTTCCGTCGTCGGCCGGTCGATGCGCCGGGTGTAGCTGAAGGTCAGGCGGCTTTCGGGGTTAAGGTCCCGGCCCAAAGATAGACTGGGCAGCCACCGCAGGTCGTTCGAGTCCGGCATGCCATCCGCCCCGGCCAGAAACCGGGTCGCCATCGACTCCACCCGCAGCCCACCCTTGGCCAGCCAGGGGCCCAGCAGGCGCTGATAGTTGGCATAGCCGGCGCTGAGGGTGCGGTTGAGGCCGAAGCGCGCGGCGGGGGTGGCGCCGAACCCGCCGTCACCCGGATCACCCACCGCCCCCGCCTGATAGGCCGACTGCACGCGGTCCGACTCGACCTCCAATCCCAGCTTGAGCTGCCCCTCCCGGGGCAGCGGCAGGACATAGTCGCCGCTGACCGTATCGATCAGCTCACGTTCGGTGTGCCGCTGGCGATAGATGTCCTCACCAGACGCGGGAACCTGGAAGAGCTGGTCATCGGTCTGGTCGCGCAGCGTCTCATGATCCTCATGGCTGGCCTTCACGGTCAGCGTGTCGCCGCCGACCACCCCCTTGCGGACGTAATCGCCGGTCAGGGAGGCGTGGTCGAAGTGCTGCGGGGCGCGGTCCTGGGTGACGCTGCGGCTGGTCAGCCCGCCATCGGGACCATAGACGCCCAGATCATCCCGGTATTGGCGCGGCCGGTGGCGCAGGGCCCCTTCCCCGCTGAGGCTGACGGTGTCGTGATCCGAAGCGGCATAGGAGACGCTCAGGGTGCCGGTGGTGTTGGTGTAGGGCACGAAGGTGGAGCGATGCTCCACCAGACGGCCGGCGGCCGATCCGTCGGCATTCTTGGCCGTCCGGTCGATGTCCAGCAGGTCGTGGCGGATGTCGTCCCGTACGTCGGCCGAGCCGCTGAACGTCCAGGCGCCCACCCCGAAGGAGCCGGCGGCGGAGCCACTGCGCCGCCCCTGCGGACCGATGCCCGCCCCCAGCTCCGCCTTGGCCGCCGGGCTGCGCGGCTTGCGCGTGACCAGGTTGATGACGATGCCGGCATCCCCCCGGAACTCCGGCCCCGGGTCGGTGATGACCTCGATCTTGGCGATGGTGTTGGCCGGCATGGATTGCAGGGCCGTCGCCAGGGGCATGCCGCGCAAGGCCGCCGACGGCTTGCCATCGATCATGACCGTGACGGCGGCGCCATGCACGCGGACCTTGCCTGCCGGATCGACACTGACCGCGGGCAGGGTGGTCAGGACGTCGGCGACACTGCCGCCCCCCTTGGCCTGGAGGTTGCCGGCCAGGTCGTAAACCGTGCGGTCGTCCAGGCGCACGGCTTCCGGCGGGGTGGCCGTGACGGTGACTTCCGTCTGCGCCAGCGCCGATGGCGCGGCGACGGCGAGGCCGGCGATAACCGCGTTTCGAACCCCCCTGCCCTTCACCCTGTTCCCCCTTTCATATGCTCTTGGCACAGGCACATGGGCGCACCTCCCCGCCGGCGTGGGCCGGCAGGTCGCAAACGTGGGCGCATGGCTGGAAACGAGGGAGTGGCACTCGCGAAAAGCGGGACGTACCCCGCGCTTTTCTCATGATACCCCGCCCCCGTCAGTCGGTAATGCCTTAAAATTCCAGCATTTGATTGCCGGTGCAAACGACGATACCTTGGCGCGATCCTGAGCTTTTCTAAGGACGGGACCCATGCCGCTCAGCGCCATTTCCTTGAACGCGCTACGGGCCTTTGAGGCCGCTGCCCGGCATCTGAGCCTGACCCGCGCGGCGGCGGAACTGCACGTCACGCAATCGGCGGTCAGCCATCAGGTGCGCGGGCTGGAGGAGCAACTGGGCGTCAGCCTGTTCCGCCGCAGCACCCGGGGCCTGATCCTGACCGATGAGGGGCAAGCCCTGGCGCCCACGATCCTGGAGGCGTTCGCCATGATGGAGCGGACGCTGGACGCCGTCAGCGCAACGGGCCCGGCGGAGATCGTCAATTTGGGCGTGGTCGGCACCTTCGCTGTGGGCTTCCTGTTCGAACGCCTGGCCGCGTTCCGGGCCCACCATCCGCGCGTCGATCTGCGCATCATGACCAACAACAACAAGGTCGACCTGTGGACCGAGAGCCTGGACCTGGCCATCCGCTTCGGCGACGGCGCCTGGCATGGCGTCGAGGCGCACCGCCTGGTGGACGCGCCCATGACGCCGCTGTGCGCGCCGGCCCTGGCCGCCGTTCTAAAAACGCCGGCCGACCTGGCCGCGCATCCGCTGCTGCGATCCTATCGGTCGCAGGACTGGCCGGCCTGGCTGAAAGCCGCCGGCGTGCCCGGCATCCCGGCGCGGGGGCCCCTGTTCGACGCCTCCACCCTCATGATCCAGTCGGCCATGGTGGGGGAAGGCGTCGCCCTGGCGCCACCCGCCATGTTCCGGCGGGAGCTGGCGGAGGGCAGGCTGGTGCAGCCGTTCGACGTGCTGGTGGACACCGGGTCCTACTGGCTGACGCGGCTGTTCTCCAAACCGCTGACGCCCGGCATCAAGGCCTTCCAGGATTGGATGCTGGCCTGTACGGCGCCCCATCGCTGAAACCGTCAGAACGGATCCAGCTCGGTGTCCCAATAGAGGAAGTCGCGCCAGCTCTCGTGCAGGAAGTTGGGCGGGAAGGCCCGGCCGTTTTCCTGCAGCTGAAAGACCGTGGGCTGGAAGGGGGGGCTCAAGGGGATCATGCCGCACACGTGGGGCAGCCGGTTGCCCTTGGCCAGGTTGCAGGCGGAGCAGGAGGTGACGACGTTGTCCCAAGTGGTGCGTCCGCCGCGGGAGCGTGGGATGACGTGATCGAAGGTCAGTTCCTGGGTGGGGAAAGGCTCACCGCAATACTGACAACAGAAGTGATCGCGCAGGAAAACGTTGAAGCGGGTGAAGGCCGGCCTTCGCGTCGCCGGTATGTATTCCTTCAAACTGATGACGCTGGGTATTCGGATTTCCGCGGTGGGCGACCGGACGACGCGGTCGTAGACGGAAATGATGTTGACCCTGTCCAGGAAGACCGCCTTGACGGTGTCTTGCCAGGACCAGAGGGACAAGGGGAAGTAACTGAGCGGCCGAAAATCGGCGTTCAGCACCAAAGCCGGACAACTGTCTAGTGGTGGAGACAATACCACCCCCGCACCGTTCCCGAGGACGGCCGCGGGCCGAACCCACGGCCAGAAATCACCGTCTTATTAGCCTTTCCCGCCCCTCTCGGCAATCCTCGCCTTCGTGGGGCCCCCGCTATTTCACGATAACGTCATACCGCTACCCACAAGATGTGGGGCCAGCAGGCCAGCGTACCCCCTTTTATAGGCCCCGCCAACATCCACCGCCCCCGCGACTCGGCCTCACGCGGCTAGGCACCGCGGTAATGGATTGACGGGGCGGGGTGGGCAACGGCCGCCCGCCGATGGTATCAGGGAACATGGACCAGCCCGTCACCCGCTTCGCCCCCAGCCCCACCGGCCTGCCCCACCTGGGCCACGCCTATTCCGCCCTGTTCGGCTGGCATGCCGCGAAGGAGGCGGGCGGCACCTTCCTGCTGCGCTTCGAGGATATCGATCCCAACCGCTGCCGGCCGGAGTTCGAGCAGGCGTTCACCCGCGACCTCGGCTGGCTGGGCCTGAGTTGGCCGGAGCCGGTGCGCCGCCAGTCGGAGCATATGGCGGACTACCGCGCCGCCCTGGACCGGCTGACGGGGCTGGGCGTGCTTTACCCCTGCTTCTGTTCGCGCAAGGACATCCAGGATGAGATCGCCCGGGCCGGGGCGGCGCCCCATGGGCCGGAGGGACCGCTCTATCCCGGCACTTGCCGCCACATGGATCCGGGCCGCCGGGCCGAGCTGCTGGCCGCCGGCGCGCCGCACGCCCTGCGGCTGGATGTCGCGACGGCCGCCCGCCAGACCGGGCCGCTGACCTGGATCGACCGCGAGGCCGGCCCCCTGGCGGCCCAGCCGGGCATCCTGGGCGACGTGGTGCTGGCCCGCCGCGACGTCGCCACCAGCTATCACCTGGCGGTGACGGTGGACGACCATCTGCAAGGCGTCACCCTGGTGACCCGGGGGCGGGACCTGATGGAGGCGACGCACGTGCATCGCCTGTTGCAGGCCCTGCTGGACCTGGACGTGCCCACCTGGCACCACCACCGCCTGCTGATGAACGAGCGGGGCGAACGGCTGGCCAAGCGCGACGGGGCCGCCAGCCTGGCGGCCTTGCGTGACAGCGGCGCCACACCGGCCGAGGTCTGTGACCGCCTGGGCATGGAATCGCCTTGATCGCGAAGCAACTTGATCAAGAATGGGTCGCGCTCATCTAGCCATGCGCACACGCTTCGCTTTTTAGCGAATTTTTCGCCACCCAGACGGAAGGCCCCGTGGTAAGAACGCGCCATGCCTGATGCCGATACCCTCGCCCACTACCGCACCCTCGTCAAAGACACGACGATAGACGGCAACACCCTGCTGTCGACGGACTACTTCAATCACTTCAACGAAGTGATCATGCTGTTGTCCATGCTGGGCGACATGCCGGACATGCTGGACGAGATCCGGGCCTGGCAGCCCAAGACCTACAAGCAACATTTCGAGGGCAGCGGCCTGGGCTTTGCCGCTCTGGCCATCGACGCCTACGACCATGTGCCGCCCGAGTATCGCCAGCCCTTCGATCGCGTCATCGCGGAACTGGAGGCGACCATCGCCGAGGCGGTGGTGGTGCTGGAGGCGGAACTGGGCTCGCCCGAGGTGCTGGGCTTCATGGCGTCGGATTACTGGCAGCGCCTGCAGAAGCTGGTGGACCGGGGCAGCGCCATCGTCCACGGCGCCACGGAACAGGCCACGCTGGACCAGGACGCGATCGACGCGCTTTTTTAGGCGCCTCAAGCGCCGGCGGGGCATCCGCCCCTTGGCTGATCCTCAGTTTCCAGTCCGCTTCGCTCCCCGGAAACTTGCGGCGAACGCGGTCGCGTCCTATGAAATTGAGGCAGGAACTCTGGCGTATCAGTCGGTGGCGCGCAGGCCGGTCACCAAATCCATGTAATCCGGCTCGTGATCCGGGCTGAGTTGGCCGTGGCGGATCAGGAAGTCGATCACCACCAGGTTGACGTTGAACTTCCAATCGTCGGTAGTACGCACGCTGTCGGCCACGCGGGCCAAGGGCCAGAGCTCGAAGGCCTCGACCTCGCCATCCGTGTTGCGCGGGATGATGTCTTGGCTGAGCGCCAGGTCATAGCAGAACAGGGTGTCGCGCCGCAGGCCGGCCACCGTGTCGAAGACATAGGTGATGGCCCCAACCGGCACGGCGGCCCGGGCCAGGCCGGGATCCAGCCCCGCCTCCTCATGCGCCTCCTTCACCAGGTTTTCCGCCAGGCTGAGGCCGGCCGGCTGGCCGCCCGCCACCATGTTGTCCAGCTTGCCCGGGGCCACGCCGCGATCACGGGCGCGGCGCCCCACCCACATCTCGATGCGCCCGTCCGGGCCGGGCACATAGCCGTTCACGTGCAGGCCAAAGCCGCGCACGCCGAAACCGGGTACGGCCGCCCGGTCGATTTTCAGCAGTTCCGGCTGGCCCCACTGCGCCAGCACCGGGAAGTCCTCTCCCCGCAAGGGGGGCACCATCCCCTCCGCCGCCAGCACCGCCACCACCTCGGCCACCGCCTGGCTGCGGCGCGCGGGATCAGGGGGCAGCAGGTCCAGCAGGGGCGCCGCCCCGCCCGTCAGGCGGAACGCGTCGCTGAGGCAGGCCACCCGGTCGGCGAAGGCGGGACGCACGCGCCCCACCGGCCGGCCGTTGACCGCGAAGGGCAGGAAGGCGGCCGCGTCGTGGGTGTTGCACGCCTGAATGTGTCGGATGAAGGCCATGCCCCGGTTTAGCCCGGCCACGACGCGGATGCAATGTCGCCCATCGCGGCAAACAGTCTTCGGTTGATCTATATCAGTTACTATCGCCAAAAGGTTAGGGTCGGGCTGGGGCCCCAGTTGTCTTTACGGATGATTCATCAACTCCGCATGATTTTGCCCTGGCCGCACGCTGTTCCCCAGCGCCGCAGATACGACCAGGAGAAAATCATGACCACCGGTGACGATTCCATGCAGCACCAGTTCCAGGAACGCCTGGGCTTCCTGGAAATCGACGCTTTGACCCGGGACGCCCTGCGCAGCTTGCGCCCACACGTCGAACGCGAGTTGCCCGCCATTCTGGACCGGTTCTACGCCAAGCTGCGGACCCAGCCGGAGATCTTCAAACTCTTCGGCGGCGACAAGCATCTGTCGCACGTGAAGGACATGCAGATGCGGCATTGGGCGGCCATCGTCACCGGCACCTTCGACGCCACCTACCTGGACAGCGTCATCCGCGTGGGCCGCGCCCACAACCGCCTGGGACTGGAGCCGCGCTGGTACATCGGCGGCTATGCCTTCATCACCGGCGAACTGCTGACCATGGTGACGCGCATGGACCGGCGGGGGCCCTTCGCCTGGCTGCGCCCGCGCCTGGACGTGGCCCGCCTGCAACAGGCCCTGCTGCGCGCCGTCATGCTGGACATGGATCTGGCCATCTCCGTCTATATCGAGGAGGGGCGCCGGGACCGGCAGCGGGTGCTGGAAGGCTTGGCCCAGAATTTCACCGACACCATGGCCGGCGTCATCGATGGCATCGGCGGCGCCGTGGGCGGGCTGCGCCAGGACGCCAACCTGCTGACGCAAGCCGCCGACCAGTCGCTGGCGGAAAGCACGCAGGCCGACACGGCCGCCGGCAACGCCGCCAGCAACGTCCAGTCGGTGGCCAGCGCCACCGAGGAACTGTCGGCCTCCATCACCGAGATCAGCGCCCGCGTCGTGCAATCCAACAAGATTTCGGCGCAGGCCATGGAAACGACCCGGCGTACCGATGGCGCTGTGCGCGGCCTGGTGGCCGCCGCCGCCCGCATCGGCGACGTGCTGAGCCTGATCAACACCATCGCCAGCCAGACCAACCTGCTGGCCCTGAACGCCACCATCGAGGCGGCGCGGGCCGGCGAGGCCGGCAAGGGCTTCGCCGTTGTGGCGGGGGAGGTCAAAACCCTGGCCACCCAGACCGCCAAGGCGACGGAGGAAATTTCCGCCCAGGTGAGCGCCATCCGCCACGTGTCGGAAGAGGCGGTCTCGGCGATCAGCCAGATCGGCAGCGTCATCGCCGGCATGGATGAGATCGCGACCTCCATCGCCAGCGCGGTGGAGGAACAAAGCAGCGCCACCCGGGAAATCGCCCGCAGCATCGCCCAGGCGGCCACCGGCACCGCCAGCGTCTCGGCCAACATCAGCCACGTGGCCGACGCCGCCCGGCAGACGGGGGCGGCGGCCGGCCGTCTGAGCCAGTCGTCCGGCGACCTGGGGCTTCAGGCCCAGCGCCTGCGCGACGGGGCGCAAACCTTCGCCGCCCGCTTGCGGGAAAGCGCGTGATCCCCCGGTGAGGAATGGCCCCAAGCCGATGGGCAAGCGCGCCAGCGCACGCTATAATCGCGGCCATGGGCACATTCCTCTTCTTCTGCCTGGGCGCCACCATGCTGGCCGTGCTGGGCGTATTGATCCTGGGCCTGTTCACCATGGCCCGGGGCGGCGACAAGGCCGGCACCACGGGTAACCGCCTGATGTGGTGGCGCATCCGCCTGCAGATCCTGGCGGTGGTGCTGTTCATCCTGACGGCGCTGGCCTTGAGTCACCACGCATGACGGCGCGCGGGGCGGCATGGTCACACTGACCCGCATCTATACACGGGGCGGCGATACGGGCCAGACCTCGCTGGGGGATGGCCGCCGCGTGGCCAAGCATGACCTGCGGGTCGAGGCCTACGGCACGGTGGACGAGGCCAACGCCGCCATCGGCCTGGCCCGCCTGCACACCGCCGGAACCCCGGCGGACGCTTATTTGTCCCGCATTCAAAACGACCTGTTCGACCTGGGCGCCGATCTGTGCACCCCCGAACAGGAAAGCCCCAAATACCCCCCCCTGCGCATCGTCGATGCCCAGGTCGACCGGTTGGAGCGGGAGATTGACGCGCTGAACGCCGACCTGGCGCCGCTGTCCTCCTTCATCCTGCCCGGCGGCACCCCCGCCGCCGCCTTTTTGCACCAGGCCCGCACCGTCGCCCGCCGGGCGGAGCGGCTGGTGGCCAGCCTGGCGGAGCGGGAGCCGGTGAACCCGGCCGCCTTCAAGTACTTGAACAGGCTTTCAGATTTTCTGTTCGTGCTGTCGCGCCATGTCAATGACAGGGGGGCCGGCGACGTCCTATGGGTGCCCGGCGCCAACCGCGAGGGACGTTAAACCCTTGGGTTTAGGCCATATTGCAGTGCAACAGGGCAGCGTTGACAGCTTTGTGGGACAATCCTATTTTTGCCGACCACGTCCGTATGGCTCGATCCGCCGGACGGGGAAATAACCAGAACCCGCCAGATCGAGGGTGGAGCGTCACACCGGGCGGGCGCCCTCCAAGAAGTGCCAAAGGATGGCTTGAGACATGAAGATACTGGTCGCGGTCAAGCGGGTCGTTGACTACAACGTGAAGGTTCGCGTGAAGGCGGATGGCACGGGTGTGGAGACGGCCAACGTCAAGATGTCGATGAACCCGTTCGACGAGATCGCGGTTGAGGAGGCTGTGCGCCTGAAAGAGGCGGGCAAGGCCACCGAGATCGTGGTGGTGAGCGTGGGGCCGAGCCAGGCGCAGGAGACGCTGCGCACGGCGCTGGCCATGGGCGCGGACCGGGCCATCCTGGTGCAGCACGAGGGCGAGACGCAGTCGTTGGGCGTGGCCAAGGCGCTGAAGGCGCTGGCGGAGAAGGAACAGCCGGGCCTGGTCATCCTGGGCAAGCAGGCCATCGACGACGACGCCAACCAGACCGGCCAGATGCTGGCGGCGCTGCTGGGCTGGGCCCAGGGCACCTTCGCCAGCAAGGTCGTGCCGGCCGAGGGGACCGTGGCGGTGACGCGTGAAATCGACGGCGGTCTGGAGACGGTGGATCTGAAGCTGCCGGCGGTGGTGACCACCGACCTGCGTCTGAACGAGCCGCGCTACGCCTCGCTGCCCAACATCATGAAGGCCAAGAAGAAGCCCTTGGAGACGGTGGACGCCGCCAGCCTGGGCGTGGACCTGACGCCGCGGCTGAAGACGCTGAAGGTGGCGGAGCCGCCGAAGCGCGCCGGGGGCGTGAAGGTGGGCTCCGTCCAGGAGCTGGTGGCCAAGCTGAAGACCGAAGCGCGGGTGATCTGACCATGACGACTCTTGTTATCGCTGAGCCTTCTGCGGAAGGCGTGAAGGTCCCGACGCTGACCACCCTGGGGGCGGCCGCCAAGCTGGGCGGCGATGTGCATGTGCTGGTGATCGGCCAGGGCGTGGGTGCCGTGGCCGAGGCAACGGCCAAGGTCGCCGGTGTCGCCAAGGTGCTGGCGGCGGACGCCGCCGAGCTGGCGCACGGCCTGGCGGAGAACGTGGCCCCGCTGGTGGTCAGCCTGGTGAAGGCCGGCGGCTACAGCCATGTGCTGGCGCCCAGCACCACCTTCGGCAAGAATGTGGCGCCGCGCGTCGCGGCCCTGCTGGACGTGGCGCAGATCAGCGACATCACCGGGGTGGAAAGCCCCGACACCTTCACCCGGCCCATCTACGCCGGCAACGCCATCGCCACCGTGCAGTCCAGCGACCCGGTGAAGGTGGCGACGGTGCGCGGCACGGCGTTCGAGGCGGTGGCCGCCACGGGCGGCAGCGCCAGTGTCGAGGCGGCCGCTGGCGCCGCTGACGCCGGCCTGTCCCGGTTCGTGAGCCAGGAAGTGTCGAAGTCGGAGCGTCCGGAGCTGACCAGCGCCCGGGTGATCGTCTCGGGCGGCCGGGGCATGCAGTCGGGCGACAACTTCCCCCTGCTGGGGGCGCTGGCCGACAAGCTGGGCGCCGCCGTGGGCGCATCCCGCGCGGCGGTGGACGCCGGCTTCGTGCCCAACGACTACCAGGTCGGGCAGACGGGCAAGATCGTGGCGCCGGAGCTGTACATCGCCGTGGGCATCTCGGGCGCCATCCAGCACCTGGCCGGCATGAAGGACAGCAAGGTCATCGTCGCCATCAACAAGGATGAAGAGGCGCCGATCTTCCAGATCGCCGACTACGGCCTGGTCGCCGACCTGTTCAAGGCCGTGCCGGAATTGACCGAGGAACTGGGCAAGGCGGGCTGACCCAAGCCCGTTCAACACCCTACTCTATCTTTTGTTAAGGGTCCCCCGGCAGTATCGGGGGACCCCGCCAGGGTGGCCTTGCAAGGACAGACACCATGATACGCACGATCGGCATCATCGGTTCGGGGCAGATGGGCACGGGCATCGCCCACGTGACATCGCTGTCCGGCCATACGGTCCGGCTGATGGACACCAGCCCGGAATCGCTCTCCCGGGCCATGCAAGCCCTTGAGAAGAACCTCGACCGCCAAGTCTCAAAGGGCAAGATCACCGAGCTGGAAAAGGATGAGGCCCTGGCCCGCATCTCCACCGGCACGGAAATGTCGACGCTGGCCGATTGCGATCTGGTGATCGAGGCCGCCACCGAGAACGAGGACATCAAGCGCGGCATCTTCAAGGACCTGGTGCCGCACCTGAAGGCCGACGCGCTGGTGGCCACCAACACATCCTCCATCTCCATCACCCGGCTGGCCGCCTGCACCGACCGGCCGCACAAGTTCATCGGCATGCACTTCATGAACCCGGTGCCGGTGATGCAGCTGGTGGAGATCATCCGGGGCATCGCCACGGATGAGGAGACCTATCAGGCCATCCGCGAGCTGACGTTCAAGCTGGGCAAGACCCCCGCCGTGTCGGAGGACTTCCCCGCCTTTATCGTCAACCGTGTGCTGCAGCCCATGATCAACGAGGCGGTCTACACCCTGTATGAGGGCGTGGGCTCGGTCGAGGCCATCGACACCGCCATGAAGCTGGGCGCCAACCACCCCATGGGCCCGCTGGAACTGGCGGACTTCATCGGCCTGGACACCTGCCTGTCGGTCATGCAGGTGCTGTACGAGGGCCTGGCCGACAGCAAGTACCGGCCCTGCCCGCTGCTGGTGAAATATGTCGAGGCCGGCTGGCTGGGCCGCAAGGTGGGCCGCGGCTTCTACGACTATTCCGGCGATACGCCCAGGCCTACCCGTTAAGGGGCCCGACGCACCGAGTCCACTTCAACAAAAAACCCGCCGCCCCCTTCGCAAGGGAGGCGGGTTTTTTATTTCTTATAAAACTTGATCAGGGCCTGCGCCTCGGGCGAATTCCAATCGGCGTCGCCCTCCAGGCGGCCGATCTCGCGCCCCTCGGCATCGATCAGCAGGGTGGTGGGCAGGCCGCGCGGCTTCAGCACCGACATGGCCGTGCTCTTGGGGTCCAGCCAGGTCGACAGGTGGGTGATGCCGTGGTTCTGGATGAAGGGCGTCACCACCCGGGCGCCGCCCCGGTCCAGCGACAGGGCCACGACCTCGAAGCCCCCCTTGCCTGCGGAGGTGTCGCCCAGGGCGCCCTGCAGCTTGTCCAGCGACGGCAGTTCCTGAACGCAGGGGGCGCACCAGGTGGCCCACAGGTTCAGCAGGACCATGTGCCCCTTGAGGTCCGACAGGTGGATGCCGCTGCCGTCGGGGCGGGTCAGGGCCAGATCGGGAACCTGGGGATGGTCCGGCGTTTCGGTGAAGGGGGTGATGCCGCCCTTCAGCGCGGGGGCCGCATTACCGGCCGCGCATGCCGCACCAGCGCAGAAAACGACCGACGCGACCACGCCAATCCTTGCGAGAAACCGCAAAATCGCCATTCTTGCCATCACCCTCGTTCACCGGGCCCCTACGCCGGCCCCGCTACAATTGGTCCCCGACCCCCGATGACGTCAACTCCCGCGACCCCGGAAAACGCCACGCCCGACCAGAATGCCGCAGCGAGCGGCGCTGTAAACGAGCTGTGGGGCGGCCGCTTCAGCCGTGGCCCGTCGGAGATCATGGAGCGCATCAACGTGTCCATCGGGTTCGACAAGAAGCTGTGGGCGCAGGACATCGCCGGGTCCAAGGCGCACGCCACCATGCTGGCGGCCCAGGGCATCATCACCCAGGACGACGCCGACGCCATCCTGAAAGGCCTGGACCAGGTGGCCGAGGAGATCCGCGACGGCCGCTTCGTCTTCAAGACCGAGCATGAGGACATCCACATGAACGTGGAGTCCCGCCTGAAGGAACTGATCGGCGAGCCGGCTGGCCGCCTGCACACCGCGCGCTCCCGCAACGACCAGGTGGCGACCGACTTCAAGCTGTGGGTGCGCGGCGCCCTGCAGCGCCTGGACGGCGACATGAAGGCCCTGCAGGCGGCCCTGATCGAGCAGGCCGAGCGCCATGTCGACACCATCATGCCGGGCTTCACCCACCTGCAGACGGCCCAGCCGGTGACCTTCGGCCACCATCTGCTGGCCTATGTGGAGATGCTGGGCCGCGACCGCGCCCGGGTGCGCGACGCCATCGCCCGCCTGAACGAATGCCCGCTGGGGAGTGCCGCCCTGGCCGGCACCCCCTATCCCATCGACCGCGCCGCCACGGCCGCCGCCCTGGGCTTCGACCGTCCGACGGCCAATTCGCTGGACGCCGTGTCCGACCGCGATTTCGCCCTGGACTATCTGGCCACCGCCAGCATCTGCGCCATGCACCTGTCGCGCCTGGCGGAAGAGATCGTTCTGTGGTGCACGACCCAGTTCCGCTTCATCCGCCTGTCGGACGCCTTCACCAGCGGCAGCTCCATCATGCCGCAGAAGAAAAATCCGGACGCGGCCGAGCTGGTGCGCGCCAAGTGCGGCCGCGTCATCGGCGCCCTGTCGGGCCTGCTGGTGGTCATGAAGGGCCTGCCCCTGGCCTATTCCAAGGACATGCAGGAAGACAAGGAACCGGTGTTCGAGGCCGACGACACGCTGGCCCTCTGTTTGGCGGCCACCACCGGCATGATCCAGGACATGACGCCCGACCCGGCGGCCATGCGCCGCGCGGTGGAAGCGGGCTTCCCCACCGCCACCGACCTGGCCGACTGGCTGGTGCGCCGCCTTGGCCTGCCCTTCCGTGAGGCGCATCATGTCACCGGCCGCATCGTCCGGCTGGCCGAGGAACGGGCCTGCGGCCTGTCGGACGTGCCATTGGATGTCATGCGCGGCGTGGACGCCCGCATCACCGAGGAGGTCTATGCCGTGCTGAGCCTGGAAGCCTCCGTCGCCAGCCGCACCAGCTTCGGCGGGACGGCCCCTGAACGCGTGCGCGCGGCCGTGGCCGCCGCCCGGGAACGGTTCCTGTGAGGGTACGCCAAATGACGTCTAAGGTTCTGCTGATGGCCGGCCTGGCCGCCGCCCTGGCACTGTCGGGTTGCGGCAAGATCGCCCACACCCTGGACACGCCGGATGGGGAGGATCATCCCCTGCACTTCTACCCCAACCCCAAACTGGATCCGCAGCCCAACGTGAAGGAGGCGCTGCCCAGCTCGGCCGACCAGCCGGCCGGGTCGCCCGCCACCATTCAGCCCGGCACGCCCTATGGGGTCATGCCGGACAGCCCCGTCATCACCAACAGCGGGCCGATGATGGGCGGCACCACCACCCCTTCCACCTCCGGTTCCTCAACGCCCCAGTAAAGGGCCCCAGCAGACGCGACGGTTTGGATTTCGATGGCCTTCTCCTATGTTTCCGGCGTGCTGACCGCCGACGGCGTTCCCCTGGACCGGTTGGCCGAGGCCGTCGGCACCCCCGTCTATGTCTATGCCGCCAGCCGCCTGCGGGCCAATTACCAGGCCTACGCCCGGGCCTTCGCCCGTGATCCGGTGGACGTCTGCTTCGCCCTGAAGGCCAATTCCAACCAATCCATCATCAGCCTGTTCGCCCGCCTCGGCGCCGGCGCCGACGTGGTGTCGGAAGGGGAGATGCGCCGCGCGCTGGCCGCCGGCGTGCCGCCGGAAAAGGTGGTGTTCTCCGGCGTGGGCAAGACGCGGGACGAGCTGGCGGCGGCGCTGGTGGCCGGCATCCACCAGATCAACGTGGAAAGCCTGCCGGAGCTGGAGGCCCTGTCGGCCGTGGCGACGGAGCTGGGCCGCACCGCCCCGGTGGCCCTGCGCATCAATCCGGACGTGGACGCCGGCACCCATGGCAAGATCGCCACGGGCCGCAAGGAGGACAAGTTCGGCATCGACCTGGGCCACGCGGTGGCGGCCTATGCCAAGGCCAGCAGCCTGCCGGGCCTGGCGCCCAAGGGCTATGCCGTCCACATCGGGTCGCAGCTGCTGAACATCAGCCCCTATGACGACGCCTACGGCCATCTGTCGGACCTGGTGATCGCCACCCGCGAGGCCGGCCTGAAGATCGAGCGGCTGGACCTGGGCGGCGGCCTGGGCGTGCCCTACAAGGGCGAGGCGGCGCCGGACCACGACGCCTATGCCGGCATCGTGCGCAAGCGCTTAGGCAATCTGGGATGCCGCCTGACGCTGGAACCCGGCCGGTCGCTGGTGGGCGACGCCGGCGTGCTGCTGGCCCGGGTCATCTACGTCAAGGAAGGGCTGCACCGCCGCTTCCTGATCGTGGACGCGGCCATGAACGACCTGATGCGCCCGACGCTGTACGACGCCTATCACGGCATCCGCCCGGTGCTGGAACCAGCCGCCGACGCCCCGCTTTCCCCCATGGACGTGGTGGGCCCCATCTGCGAGACGGGTGACACCTTCGCCCGCCAGCGGGAGCTGCCGCCGGTGGCCCAAGGCGAACTGGTGGCCTTCATGACCGCCGGGGCCTACGGCGCCGCCATGTCGTCCACCTACAACTCCCGCCCGCTGGTGGCGGAGGTGCTGGTGGATGAGGGGCAGTGGGCGGTTATCCGCCGCCGCCAGACGTTCGAGGAAATGCTGGCCCTAGACGTGACGCCGCAATGGCGCCACGTTTAAGGCGCAGGGCATAGGGCCCACCCAAGGGCACACGGCAGCCGAGAGGGCACCGACGGCATGGCTGAGAGGGCACTCATCTCCCGCAAGGATGGGCGACGGGCATCCGATGCCGCCGCGCCCACGCCAGCGCCCACAGGCATTGTCGTCCCCCTGCCCAACCGCGCACGCCTTCCTCTGGTCCCGCCGCCGCTGAAACCCTGGCGCCACCCCTTGCGCGCCGCCTGGCTGTCGCTGGCGGCGGAGAGGGTAGGCCTGCGGCTGTGGCCCCTGCCCGGCTTGCTGATGCTGGGCCTGGCGTTGGCCTGGTCCGGCGCCCTGCCCCATCTGCCGCCCTGGGCCCACGGCCTGGCGCTGGCCGCCTTCGCCGCAGCGTTCATCGCCTTGCTGGTCCGCCGCCTGCGCGGTTTGCGCCTGCCCGACCGCGACGCCGTGTTCCGCCGGCTGGAGCGGGACAACACCCTGCGCCACCGCCCCTTCGACCTGCTGATCGACACGCCGGTGAACCAGGGAGGGGTGGACCAGACCAACCCCGCCGCCACCCTGTGGGCTGCCGCGCAGGATCGCGCGCGCCGCGCCCTGGCGGGGGTGCGCGTCGGCTGGCCTGCTCTGGATCTGCCCAACCGCGATCCCTGGGCCTTGCGGCATATCGCCGTGCTGCTGCTGGCCATCGCCGCCGTCATGGCTTGGGGCGATTGGCGCCCCAGGCTGATCGAGGCGCTGGATCCGGGGTTCGAGGCGCCGCCCGCCGGTGCCGAGGCCGACCTGGACGTCTGGATCACCCCGCCGGAATCGACCGGCCTGCCGCCGCAGTTCCTGACCCGCCGGGGCAAGGCGGGCCCGGCGGAGGGCGGCGGCGCGGTTTCCGTGCCGGCGGGCGCCACCGTCACCGCCCGCCTGGGTCCCCACCACCGCGCGCCCGAGCTGTCGCTGGATGAGGACGCGCTGGCCCTGGACCCGGCCGCCACCGGCGGCTTCCAGGTCAGCCGCACCGTCACCAAAGGGCGACGCATCACCGTCACCGACCGGGGCCGCACCCTGGGCAGCTGGCCCATCCGCATCGTCGCCGACGACCCGCCGGCCATCGCCTTCCGCGAAAAGCCCAGCGCCACCGAGCGCTATGCCCTGCGCCTGGATTACACCGCCGCCGACGACTACGGCATCGCCAGCGTCACCGCCACCGTGACCCCCACCACGCGCGCGGAAGGCACGACGGTGGAACCCCTGGTCCTGACCCTGCCCGTGCCTGCCCGGCCCAGCCGCGAGGCGTCCGCCGCCGGCACGCCGGTGGTGGCCAACGCCAGCGGCTACTTCGACCTGACGGCCAGCCCCTGGGCGGGGCAGCCCGTGACCATCCAGCTGACGGCCACCGACACCGCCGGCCAGACGGCCACCAGCGACACCCAGACCATCACCCTGCCGGAACGGGTGTTCAACAACCCCACGGCCAAGGCCGTCATCGCCCAGCGCCGCGCCCTGCTGGACCAGGGGGAGGAGGCGCGCAAGCCCGCCGCCAGCGCCCTGCTGGGCCTTGC
Organism: Nitrospirillum bahiense; assembly: GCF_007828025.1. NCBI lineage: Bacteria > Pseudomonadati > Pseudomonadota > Alphaproteobacteria > Rhodospirillales > Azospirillaceae > Nitrospirillum > Nitrospirillum bahiense. The sequence continues at coordinate 65,867 of NZ_VITO01000026.1, read as the reverse complement.
GGGAGAGCTGGATGGCTATGCCGGCGATCCCACCGTGTTCATGGCGCTGTACGCCGCCGCCCGGCACCTGGGCCTGAACGACGACGGGCGGTCGCTGACCGACGTGGCCGACCTGTTGTGGGATACGGCGCTGAAGATCGAGGACGGCAGCCTGGCCTCGGCGGAGACGGAACTGCGCGACGCCCGCCAGCGCCTGGCCGACGCCCTGGACCGCAACGCGCCGGAAGCGGAAATCCGCCGTGACCTGGACGCGCTGAAGTCCGCGCTGAACCGCTACATGCAGGCGCTGGCGGAAAAGAGCGACCAGCAGCAGGGCCAGAACGGTGCCCCGCCGCCGGATGACCAGAGCGCCCAGACCATCGACATGGGCCAGATGATGGAACAGCTGGAGCAGATGGCCCAGACCGGTGCCCGCGACGCCGCGCGCAAGATGCTGGACCAGATGCAGGACCTGATGGAAAGCGTCCAGACCGGTCCGCAGAAGCCGCCGACGGAGGCCGAGCAGCAGCAGATGCGCCAGAACCTGCAGATGCTGGAAAAGCTGCAGGACCTGGCTAAGCGCCAGCGCGAACTGATGGACCAGACCTTCCGCCAGGGTGACCGGGGCGAACCTGAAGACAGCCCACCCCAACCCAACACCCGGGGCGACGGTCCCAACCGCTCCACCCCCAACCGCCAGGGCGCCGCCCCCCGCCAGCCCCAGCGCGACCCCTCGGCCGAGGCGACGGCCCGCGACCTGGCCAAGCAGCAGGACGCCCTGCGCCGCGAGCTGCAGGCCCTGATGCAGCAGCAGGGGCAGCAGGCCGGCCAACAGTCGGATGAGGGACAGCCGGATGGCCAACAGGGCCAGGACCAGCCCGGCGGGCAGGAAAACGGCAACGGTGGCGGCCAGGGCCCCGGCCAGGCGCCGTCCCCTCTGGACAAGGCCGACCGCGCCATGGGCCAGGCCGGCCGCGCCCTGTCGGAAGGATCGCCCGAGGACGCGGTGGAGGCCCAGGGCCGGGCGCTGGAGGCCCTGCAGGACGGGTTGAAGGGCATGGCGCAGCAGATGGCCCGCCAGATGGGCCGGGGCACCCGCGTCGCCCCCCGCAACGTCACCAACGGCCGGGGCCAGAACACCGACCCCCTGGGCCGCCAGATGACGGGCCAGGGCGCCACCAGCACCGACAGCGTCAAGATCCCCGACCACGGCGACCTGCAGCGCGCCCGCGAAATCCTGGAAGAGCTGCGCCGCCGCGCCAGCGAAGCGGGCCGGCCCAAAGAAGAGCTGGACTACATCGACCGCCTGCTGAAGCGGTTCTGAGCAACCACTCAGTTCGGCAGCACGAATTCCGGGCGGATCTGCGCGGCCTGGCCGCCCTTTTCCACGATGTTGCCGTGGTAGACCGTCTTCTCGCCCGGGAACAGGCGGCGGGCCTTGGGCTGCATGCGCCAGCGCTGGAAGGGCTTGCCGTCGGCGCCGAGGGCGGAGGCCATGAGGTCGGGCACGTCGCGCTGGCGGTCGGACTTGTTCTGCACGGTGATGTCGACAAACAGCATGGACGTGCCTTCCACGTCGCGGAATTCCGTCTTGCTGTCCACCATCTCCAGCCCCGTGCCGGGCGGTTCCACGCCGAAGCCGAAGGCGTCATACAGGCGGGCGGCGGCGGGCCAGGCATCGACCACGGCGTCACGCTCGACCGCCAGGCCGGTGATGCCGCCGGCGATGACCACGGCCAGGACGCCCCAGCGCACGGCAGCGAACAGGCGCCGCGGCTTCTCCTCCTGTTCCGGAATCGCCATCGTGGATGAGGGATGGCGCAGGCGGCCCAGCGACAGGGGTGCCGGGGCCGGCGCCTCGTCCTCCGCCATGGTCAGGGTGTCGTAGGCCGTCTCCCGTTCCATGGCCGCGGCCAGGTCGGCGAAGGACGACGATGAGGGGGCGGACGACATCCAATCGTCATCGTCATCCACCGGCGGTGCAGCCACCGCCGGGCGGCCGGCCGTTTCCGGCACCTGATGCCAGACGGAACCGCAGGCGCTGCACCGCACGCGCCGACCCCGCCCCAGCAAGGCGTCGTCGACCCGGAAGCGCGTGGCGCAGGACGGGCAGGTTGTTATCATGGGAGGCAGGGCCAGGCCGAAATCCTTAAGAGGCGCCTTAGACTTAAACGAAAAGGTCGGGGATGCGCAAGGTGGGCCCCGGCCCTGGCGCCGACGGCGAAACGGCCTATCCCGTTCTGGCAGGCGGCGCTGATGCCGCAGCCCCGGCGCCACCCGGCCGACGCGCTGGACGCCCGCCACCCCGCCGTGCCATCACTAGGACCGATATCATACCCTGGCCCATTCCCTTGGAGAGGCAGTCCCCATGAGCCGGCGCGGCCCCGCCGTCCTGTCCCTACGCCGCGATGCCACGGGCCGCTTTCTGCCCTGGCTGATCGCCCTGATGGTCTTCCTGTCCACCCTGGCGGTGGCGGCGGCGCAACTGCTGTCCGGGTGGGCGCAGCGCTGGGACAGCGGCCTGGACGGCAGCCTGACCATCCAGGTCAGCCCGGTGGGGGACGTGAAAAAGGGCGACGGCACCCCCGCCCCGCTGGATGAGCGGGTGCAGATGGTGCTGCACGCGCTGGGCGGCGTGCCCGGCATTATCAACGCCCGCCCCGTGCCCATGGCCGACGCCGCCCGCTTGGTGGAGCCCTGGCTGGGCGACGGCGCCCTGCTGCAGGACCTGCCCCTGCCCGCCCTGATCGACGTCACCGCCGGCCCGGCCGTGGATGTCACCGCCCTGCGCCAACGCCTGGCCGCCGCCGTACCCGGCACATCGGTGGAGGAGCCGGGCGTGTGGCTGCGCGATCTGCGCCGCCTGGCCCGCCTGGTGGAGGCCGTGGCCCTGGTCATCGTGGCCCTGATCGGCGGGGCCGCCGTGGCCGTGGTGGTGTTCGCCGCCAAGGCCGGCCTGGCGATGCATCAGGACGAGGTCGACCTGCTGCACGTCATGGGCGCCACCGACAGCCATGTGGCCGGCCAGTTCCAGCGCCACATCCTGCGCCTGTCACTGACCGGCGGCGTGGGCGGCACGGCCGTGGCGCTGGTCACCCTGGCCGTGCTGTCGCTGCTGTCCCGTACGGTGGAGGGCACGCTGCTGCCCCCCCTGACGCTCGCCCCCCTGCAATGGCTGGTGCTGGCCGCCGTGCCGGTGGTGGCCGGCGCCCTGGCCGCCATCAGCGCGCGGCTGACGGTGCTGCGCGCGCTGGAGCGGCTGCCGTGAGCTTGCCCGGGGCGCCCCTGCCGCAGGCGGAGCCGCCTGCCCTGGCGGGACCTGGCGCCCTGCTGTGGGCACGCCTGCGCCGCCTGACGGGCGTGGGGGCCGCCTTGGGCGCACTGTGGCTGGGGGGCCTGCTGACCTTCGCCGCCCACATCCCCCGCGCCCCGGAGGAAGAAACCGCGGCCACCGACGCCATCGTCGTGTTGACGGGCGGCAGCGAGCGGCTGGAGGCCGGGTTCGACCTGCTGGCCGCCGGCCGGGCGCGGAAACTGTTCATCTCCGGCGTCTATCGGGGGGTGGACGTGCGGGCTTTGCTGCGCATGTCGCAGGCGACGCCCTCGGCCCTGGAATGCTGCGTGGTGCTGGGTTACAGCGCCGACGACACGGTGGGCAACGCGGCGGAGACGGCGCGGTGGATGCAGGCGGAAGGCTTCCATTCCCTGCGCCTGGTCACCGCCAACTATCACATGCCGCGCAGCCTGGTGGAGTTTCGCCACGCCCTGCCCGACGCGCGCATCGTGCCCCACGCGGTGCAACCGCCCAACGTGCGCCTGGACGGCTGGTGGCACTGGCGCGGCACCGCCGGCCTGATCGTCAGCGAATACGACAAGTACCTGGTGGCCTTCCTGCGCCACGCCCTGGGCCTCTGACCACCTTCCGAAGCCTGGGCCTTCAAAGCTTGGGGGAGAGTGGACAGGCCGGCCCGCAGGCACTATCCCTGCACCCATCAACCCTGGTCATGACGGTTACGGGCGATGCTGGTTCTGCGATCCCTGGTCTTCAACATCGTCTTCTACATCTGGACGATGCTCTGGTGCTTCGGCCTGCTGTGGACCCTGGTGGTGCCCCACCGCACCATGATCTGGGCCATCCGCGGCTACATGCGCACCCTGAACTTCTGGGAACGCACCATCATCGGCCTGAAGTACGAGGTGCGCGGGCTGGAGCACCTGCCCAAGACCGGCGCCTTCCTGGTGGGGGCCAAGCACCAGTCGATGTGGGAGACGATGAAACTGCACCTGCTGATGGACGATCCCGCCATCGTCCTGAAGAAGGAGCTGACCTATATCCCCATCTGGGGCTGGTACGCCGCCAAGGCGCGCATGATCGCCGTGGACCGGGGCAAGCGCGGCGCCGCCATCCAGTCGCTGCTGCGCGGCGCCAGGGAGCGCGTGGCCGAGGGCCGGCCCATCGTCATCTTCCCCCAGGGCACCCGCACCGCCGTGGGCGCCTGGCGGCCCTACAAGATCGGCATCGCCCTGCTGTATGAGGCGCTGGACATCCCGCTGGTGCCCATGGCGCTGAACTCCGGCCTGTTCTGGCCGCGCCACAAGTTCCTGCGCCGCCCCGGCACCATCGTCATCGAGTTCCTGCCCCCCATCGCCCCCGGCCTGTCCAAGGACCAGGCGCTGGCCCGCCTGGAGGCGGTGCTGGAGCCCGCGACCGACCGCCTGGTCATGGCCGCCGGCGGTCCGGCGACGGAGCGTCCGCCAAACGCTCCGCCCCTGGTCGAGGTGCCCGCCGCCGGCTGAACGGGCCTTTCAGCATAAGCTTGGGGTGCGATTGACCGCCCCCGGTCCCCGGCCTACCCTTCACCGGAGCAATCATCCGGGACCGGAGGGTGCGCATGGTCGGGCGTGAAGGTCAGGCGACGACAGTCCCCGGGGCGGACACGCCCTCCGAGACGCTGGCCGACTCCGAGACGTTTTCCGACTGGCCGGCCATCTCGGCCCAGGTCTGGGACATGAAGTACCGGTTCAAGCAACCGGACGGCGCCCCCTTCGACCAGACCGTGGATGACAGCTGGCGCCGCGTGGCCAAGGCCCTGGCGGAGGCGGAGCGCGATCCCGCCCTGTGGGAACCCCAGTTCTATGAGGCGCTGAAGGATTTCGCCTTCCTGCCCGCCGGCCGCATCCTGGCCGGGGCCGGAACGGGGCGCAGCGTCACCCTGTTCAACTGCTTCGTCATGGGCACGGTGCCCGACGACATGGGCGGCATCTTCGCCGGTTTGCGCGAAGCGGCGCTGACCCTGCAGCAGGGCGGCGGCATCGGCTATGACTTCTCCACCCTGCGGCCCCGGGGGGCGCCGGTGGCCGGCGTGGGGGCGGACGCCTCCGGCCCCATCTCTTTCATGGATGTATGGGACGCCATGTGCCGCACCATCATGAGCGCCGGCAACCGCCGGGGCGCCATGATGGCCACCCTGCGCTGCGACCACCCGGACATCGAGTCGTTCATCGACGCCAAGCGCGATCCCGGCCGCCTGCGCATGTTCAACCTGTCGGTCCTGGTGACCGACCCCTTCATCACGGCGGTGCGCGAGGACGGCCCCTGGGAGCTGGTGTTCGAGGGCAAGGTCTGGCGCACGGTCCGGGCGCGCGAGCTATGGGACCGCATCATGCGGGCCACCTACGATTATGCCGAGCCCGGCGTTATCTTCATCGACCGCATCAACGCCCAGAACAACCTGGGCGGGGTGGAGGTCATCAGCGCCACCAACCCCTGCGGGGAGCAGCCGCTGCCGCCTTATGGCGCCTGCCTGCTGGGCTCCGTCAACTTGGCGGCCCTGGTGGTGGACGGCTTCACCCCAGACGCGCGCCTTGATCTGGACCGCCTGGCGCGCCTGGTGCCGGTGGCGGTGCGCATGCTGGACAACGCCATCGACGTCTCGCGCTTCCCCCTGCCCGCGCAACATCAGGAGGCGCAGGCCAAGCGCCGCGTCGGCCTGGGCGTCACCGGGCTGGCCGACGCCCTGATCCTGTGCGGCGTGCGCTATGGCACGCAGAAGGCGGTGGGCCTGACGCGGCATTGGCTGGGCGCCGTGCGCCGCCACGCCTATCGCGCCAGCGCCGGCCTGGCGGCGGAGAAGGGCGCCTTCCCCCTCTATGATCGGGAGCACTACCTGACCCGGCCCATGATCCAGGGCCTGGACGATGTGACCCGCGCGGCCGTGGAGCGCCACGGCGTGCGTAACGCCCTGCTGACCTCCATCGCGCCCACGGGCACCATCTCCCTGCTGGCGGGCAACGTGTCCTCGGGCATCGAGCCGGTGTTCACCTGGGAATACGACCGCGCCGTCCTGCAGCCTGACGGCAGCCGCAAGGTCGAGCGGGTGGCGGACTATGCCTACCACCGCTTCCGCCAGACCTTCGGCCCCGGCGCCCCCCTGCCCGACAGCTTCGTCGATGCCGGCACCCTGCCCCCCGCCGCCCATCTGGTGATGCAGGCGGCGGCGCAGGGCGAGGTCGACAGCTCCATCTCCAAGACCATCAACTGCCCGGCGGATTTGGATTTCGAGACGTTCAAGGACGTCTACCTGCAGGCCTATGACCTGGGCTGCAAGGGCTGCACCACCTACCGCCCCAATGCCATCACCGGGTCGGTGCTGTCAGCACCCGCCGCCGACACCTCACCGCCGCCTGCCGCTCCCACACCGGTTGCCCCCACACCGGCCCCGGTGTCCGCCGCCAGCGGCGCGGTGCCCCTGGACCGGCCGGAGACGCTGGTGGGGGCGACCTACAAGGTGCGCTGGCCGGGCAGCGACCACGCCCTGTACATCACCATCAACGACATCGTGATCGAGGAGCGGCGGCGGCCGTTCGAGGTCTTCATCAACTCCAAGAACATGGAGCACTACGCCTGGACGGTGGCGCTGACCCGCATGATCTCCGCCGTCTTCCGGCGGGGCGGCGACGTCGCCTTCGTGGTGGAGGAGCTGAAGGCCGTGTTCGACCCGCGTGGCGGACAGTGGATGAAGGGCCGCTACGTCCCCTCCCTGCTGGCCGCCATCGGCGAGGTTATCGAGCGGCACATGCTGGAGACTGGATTCCTGATGCGCGCCAGCGGCCTGCCTGCGGTGCACGAGGATGCCGCCAGCACGCCGGCCTCGGCGGGAACGGGCGCCGAAAACCGGCAACCACCGGCCCAATGCCCCCGCTGCGGCCAGGCCAGCCTGATGCACCAGGAGGGATGCGACACCTGCCTGTCCTGCGGCTATTCCCGCTGCGGCTGATCACCCTGGTCTCCGACACGGGCCGGCCACTGATCGAAAGAGATAGGGGGCCGTTTCTCCCGTGCTGCCGGCGCATTGCGCCCGCGACACGGTCTTTGCCGGAAGGCATAGGCCGCACCCGAGGCGGGACAGCACCGGGCCACCACGCCCCGCTGCGGCGCCGCAGACTCCTCAACCACAGGGCGTGCGACACATTGCCCGGCCCCAGGGTTTCCGCCAGCCTGGGCAATGCTTTGGGGCGGCTGACCGTCTTCCCGCCGCCTGTTAACATGGCACAGCCAAGACCATTCCAATACCAGGGGTCCAATGTTAACAGAAGCGGAAGCTAGGCCGTGCGCCTACGCCCTCCGCCAGGGTGACGAAGGGCCTATTGGCGGGGCCGGCTATCCCCCGAATAAGCCCGGCCGATGACGGCCGATTATATCAAATTAGAGAAATTAGACCCTTTGGTGGTGGTAATAGCCGCCTAGGACCCGGACCAGCCTAAGGCAAGCTTGGGTTATGCCCTGTGGGTGATCGACTTTTTCCCGCGATATTTCAGTGCCCCAATCGGTCATTACTGTCTGACCGATCCCGCAAATCCACGTGGGGTGTTGACCCGGAGGAATAGGCCACCGGGGCGCCCCATCCGGGACCGACGCTGACGGAAGCCTTGGCGCAATACCAGGGCCACCCGACGGAGGTCGATGCCGGGACTGCCAAGATGGAGGGGAGCATGGCGCACATCGACGATCCTCAGACCCAAAAGGCGAACCTGTCCTTCATCAAGGCGTCCATGAAGGCGCCGCTGCTGAGCCGGGACCATGAGTTCGAGCTGGCCCGCCGCTGGCAGCAGAAGCGGGACGAGAAGGCGCTGCACGCCCTGGTGTCGTCCCATACCCGCCTGGTGGTGGCCGTGGCCAGCCGCTTCCGCAACTACGGCCTGCCCCTGGGCGACCTGGTGCAGGAGGGCAATCTGGGCCTGATGCAGGCCGCCAGCCGCTTCGAGCCGGAGCGGGAGGTGCGCTTCTCCACCTACGCCGCCTGGTGGATCCGCTCCACCATCCAGGAATTCGTGCTGCGCAACTGGTCCATCGTGCGCACCGGCACCACGGCGGGGCAGAAGTCGCTGTTCTTCAACCTGCGCCGCCTGCGCGCCCGCATCGACAACAACCCCTCCGCCACCTCACTGACCGCCGAGGGCCGCCGCAGCGTGGCGGAGGAACTGGACGTCAGCGAGCATGAGGTGGAAACCATGGAAATCCGCCTGACCGCCACCGACCAGTCGCTGAACCACCCGTTGAGCGAGGATGGCGGCGAGTGGCAGGACTTCCTGGCCGACGACGGCCCCTCGCCCGAACAGATCGTCATCGGCCTGAAGGACAGCCGCAGCCGCACCGCCTGGCTGAGCGAGGCCATGGACACCCTGTCCCCCCGCGAGCGCACCATCATCGCCGCCCGCCGCCTGCGCGAGGACGGCGCCACGCTGGAGGAGCTGGGCCACACCCTGGGCGTCAGCAAGGAACGCGTGCGCCAGCTGGAGCACCGCGCCATGGGCAAGCTGCGTCAGAGCATCATGCGCCATGTGGGCCGGCCGGAAGAACTGTTCGTGGAGGCGTGAAGTCCGGCGGGCTTGACCATAAGCGCGAAAAAATAACAGGATGGTCCCGCTGAAGCTGCGTGATGCGGCACGGTGCGCAACCGTGCCCGGATCGCACCGAGACCGGATGGGACCGATGAAAGCTTACGCTTTTCTCCTGGCGATGGTCATTTCCACCCCCTGTGTCACCGCACGCGCGGACACCACTGTCAAAATCACTCCCGCCTCGACGACCGTCCGCGTTGTCCCCGAACCGATAACGCCCCCGACACGGCAGGTCTTCGAGTTCACCTGCGGGCGGGCCCACTACGCCGTGACCTTCGACATGGCACCGGCCAAGCGTAGTCACATCCTGAGTGCCATCACCGTGAACGGCACGGCGATGAGGGAGAATATCTTCCAGGCGGCGCGTGAGGCCCTGAGTGGCGAAGACGGGGTCCTGTCCGTGCAACCGGTCTGTTATGACTCCAACGTCACGATCAAAATGGCACTCGACACTCCAACGCCAAGCGATGCCAAGAACCCGCCCAAGTCGCTGTCGCAGGTGAGCCTGGAGATCAAGAACCCACCGCTCTGAAGCGGCGCGGGCTCAAACTTCCTTCAGCGCTTCCACCAGCTTGGCCATGTCGTCGGGCGTGGTGCTGAAGCCGGGCGTCACGCGCAGGCAGGCGCCGCCGGCCAGACCCGTGCGCACCACGGTGAACAGGCCGTGCTTCTCCACCAGTCGGGCGGCCAGGGCGGCGTTGGCCGCCGGCGTCGTCTGGCCCTTCACCCGGAAGCTGCTCATGCCGGCGCACAGGCGGGGGTCGTCGGGGGTCAGCACCTCGATCTTGGCCAAGTCGCGCGCCGGCAAGGCCCACAGGTCGCGCAGGTGGCGCAGGCGGGCGCCGACGATGGGCGTGCCCAGGGCCTGGTGGAAGTCCAGCGCGTCGATGGCGGCCATCTGCGCCGCGAAGTTGGCCATGCCGGTGTGCACCCGGCCCAGGATGGGGTCGCGCTCCGACGGTTCCTCGCCCATGAAGGGCTCGATGTCGGCGATGCGGTCTTTGCGGATATAGAGGGCGCCCACGCCCAGGGGCGCGCCGATCCATTTGTGCAGGTTGAACACGGCGAAATCGACGCCGTCGCCGTGCACATCCACCGGGCCCTGGCCCCAGGCCTGGGCACTGTCCACCACCACGTCCACGCCCCGCCGGCGGGCCATGGCCACGATCTCGCGCACCGGCTGTCGCAAGCCGTCGCGGTGGCTGAGATGGGTCAGCAACATCAGCCGCACGGTGGGGTGGGCGGCCAGCGCCTGGTCATAGGCGTCGATCAGGCTCTGGTGCGTCGCCGGATGGGGCAGGTCGATGCTGATGACGGTGACGCCCCGCCGCCGTTCCAGCCAGGACGCCGCCATGCGCGCGCTGTCATAGTCATGGTCGCTCATCAAGATGGCGTCGCCGGGCTTCAGCCGGGCGTAGCCGCCGATGACGGCCTGCAGCGATTCGGTGGCGTTGCGGGTGATGACGATCTCGCCGGCGTCGGCATGCACCATGGCGGCGATGCGCTGGCGCAGCGTCTGGTAATAGCCGACGAAATCCCGGCGCACGAAGGTGGCGCCTTCCTGGTTCACCTTGGCGGTGTAGCGCTCATACGCCGCCTGGATGGCCAGCGGCATCTGGCCGAAGGCGCCGTATTCCAGGTTGATGATGCCGGTCTGGAGCCGGGCGGGGTAGGCGGCCGCTACGGCGGCCCAGCCGGCCTCGTCATCCGCCGCCGGCGGGGCGGCGCCGGGGGCCAACGGGCTGGGCAAGGGGCCCGCCACGGGACCCGTCTGCTGGGCGGACACCGGCACGGCGGACCCGCTGAGCAGGCCACCGGCACCGCCGGCCAAGGCGGCTTGAAGCAGGGTGCGTCGACGCATGACAATCACTCCCTGGGTGCCGCCCCGGATGGGAAATCGGGACGGCACCCCGTGCAAACAAGAGTCGGCAATACCAGCGGCACGAGCTTTTGACTCGTGCCGCTGTAGGACGCAAACGCGTCCGCCGGAGCGAGCACCGCAGGGCGGAGCGAGGAAGCCAAGCTGCCGGATGGCAGCGCCCGGCGACTGAGGGGGCCTTTGATCGGTCACGATCAAAGGCCACGCGTAAAAGGTTCAGAAGGCGGCGTTGAAGCGGACATAGTAGCGGCCGCCGTAGGTGTCGTACGGGGCGTTGCGCGAATATTCGATGCCGCGGCTGGCCTGGTAGATCGCCTTGGCCGGATAAGTGTCGAAGATGTTCTCGCCCGCCACCTTGACCGCCAGATTGTCGGTGATGTGGTAGGTCACCGACAGATCGACGAAGGTGATGCCGCCGAAGGTCTGGAAGATGTCGCCGGTGGAATTGCCGCTGCTGTCCGTCCAGCCGCCGTAGTAGCGGACGCGCACCTGGTAATCGAAGGGATTGTCGCTGTAGGTCAGGCTGCCGGTGACGTTGTTTTTGGGCAGGCCCTGTTCATACAGCACCTTCTGCGTGGGGTTGGCGTTCAGGCTGCCACCCGTCACCATGGTCAGGTTGTGGTTGTAGGCCAGCTTCATGTCGATGCGGGCCGTGTCGAACACCGGCTGGGTGTAATCCAGCACCACGTCCAGGCCCTGGGTGCGGGTGTTGAAGTCGTTGGTGAACCAATAGACCGAGGTGAAGTTGTCCGCCCCGGGCACGCCCTGGGCCACCAGCTGCGCCTTCTGCGCCGCCGTCAGGTTGATGGTGGGGGAGCTGGAGAAACGGTGGTCCACGTCCACCTGGTAGGCATCGACCGAGCCGGACAGGCCGATGTCGGTGCGCCACACGCCACCCACGCTGTAGTTCCGCGATGTTTCAGGGCTCAGCGGCTTGGCGCCCAGGGCCACGGCCAGGGGGTTGTCCGGCGACAGGCGGCCGCTGGTGAACAGCTGCAGGGTCTTGGTGTCCAACCCCTGCGAGGTGCTGAGGGAGTTGATCTGGCCCGGCGTGGGGGCGCGGAAGCCGGTGGAGTAGGAGGCGCGCAGGGCCAGGTCCGGCGTGATCTCATACCGGGTGGAGGCCTTGTAGGTCATCTTGTCGCCGAAGCCGGAATAGGTTTCGTAGCGGCCGGCGGCGCCCACGGTCCAATCCGGCGTGAGCTTGGCCTCCATGTCCAGGTAGCCGGCGTAGCTGGTCTGGTACCAGGACCCGGCCTGCAGATTGCTGAAACCGGGGAAGCCGTTGGCGCCCGAGGCCAGGCCGGCGGCGGCACCCGGCCCCACCTGGTACGAGGCCGTGTCGCCAGCCTCCACCGTATAGATCTCAAGCCGGCGCTCGGCGCCGAAGGCGATGTTCAGCGGCTCATCCAGGCCGGCGTCCAGGCGATAGACGCCGTCGGCGTTCAGGTTGAACTCATCCTGCCGCTGGGTACCCAGGTTGAAGTTGTAGGGGCTGCTGGGCCCAAGCGAGGCGTTGATGGAATTGTTCAGGAAAAACCGGCTCTCGTTCTCGCCGTAGGTCCCGCTCAAATCCCAGTCCAGGTCGGTACCGACATGGCCCCGGGCGCCCCAGGCGGCCTGGTAGTCGGTGTACTTGATGCCTTCCTTGGGCGTGAAGCCATCGGGATACACGCTGCGCAGGTCCCAGCCGGGGAAGACCTTGGGCGCCAGGCCGTAGACGCTGGCATTGCTCTTGGGGTCGGGGATGCGCCAGTTGATGTCGTTCATGCCCTCGCCCGTGGCGATGGTCATGAAGCCATAGAGCTCCACGGCGCCCACCGGCAGCAGGCCGTCCACGGCGTAGTGGTAGCTGCTCTCGTCCGGCCGGCCCCAGCGCTGCACCGGGTTGGCGATGGTCAGCTGCGGGTTGGCTGCCTGGAAGGCCTTGGCGTCGTCGCGCTGGTGGGTGCGCGAGGTCAGTGTGCCGTCCGACCACTCGGCCGTGGCCATTAGGTGGCCGCCGTCACCGATCTCGGTGGCGCCCCGCAGGCCGCCGTTCCAGGTGGTGCCGTCGCCGGCGTAGTACTGCGAGCCCTGCATGTAGCCGTAGACGCCGGGCCGGTCGTCCAGCTGGATGTTGATGACGCCGGCGATGGCGTCGGACCCGTACTGGGCCGAGGCGCCGTCGCGCAGCACTTCCACGCGGCCGATGGCGAAGTCCGGGATCTGCGCCAGGTCCGGGCCCTGGGCGCCGCGCGTGCCCAGGTAGGCGGTGCGGTGGAAGCGCTTGCCGTTGATCAGCACCAGGGTCTGGTCGGGCGATAGGCCGCGCAGATGGGCCGGGCGGATAAACTGCCCGCCGTCGGAGCTGGGCAGCTTCTGCACGTTGAAGCCGGGAATGACCTGGGTCAGGTTCTCCAGCAGCTGGTTGGAGGCGCCGTCCTGCAGGTCCTTGGCCGACAGCACATCGACCGGCGTCATGGTGGTGAACCGGGTGCGGCCGCGATCGCGGGTGCCGGTCACCACCACCTCGTCCAGGCTGCCGCCGGCAGCGTCCGCCACCTGCACCTCCGCCGGGGCGGGCGCCGCCTGCGCCTTGCGCGCGGGGGTGCCGGTGGAAACCGGCGTGGGCGCCAGCTTCAGCACCACGGTGTGGCCGTCGTCCGACGCCACCACCAGGGGCGTGCCCTTCAGCAGGCGCGCCAGGGCCTGCTGCCGGTCCAAATCCCCCTGCAGCGCCGCCGTGGAGATGCCGTCCAGCTGGTCGGTGGGCGCTAGGATCTGGATGCCCGCCTGCTGGGCGAACAGCGGGATGGAGCGGACGGCCGGCTGGGCCGCCAGGTCGAAGTGCGCGCTCTGCGCCCAGGCCGGAACTGCCCACCCCATCAACGCCGTACTGCACAGAGCAAAGAAACTGCCATATTTCTTAATCATGACGATCATTCCCCAACAATGATGGGCGATTTGGCTGGTCGTTGCCGCCTATCGCACTCATTTCCGCATTCATACTGGGGAGAGGTCGGCAGGATTATCTTTCCGCCACTGCGTCATTTAAGTTTAACAAGCAAACTTGAGGTGCCGCGAACTGGCCGCCGCCGACTCAATCATAAAGAACTATGGAATCGCCCTCTTCCCGATACTTGGCGTTGAAGCCGACGGCCACGGCCCGGGCGAAGCCGTCCAGGTCGGTGGCCTGGAACAGGCCCGAGATATGGCGCTGCGCCAGCCGGTCGCTGGCCAGCACGATGCGCCGACGGGAATAGCGGGCGAACTGCGCCGCCGCCTGGGCCAGCGTCTCGCCCTCGAAGGCCAGCCGCCCTTCCCGCCACATCAGGGCGCGGTCGAGGGCGCCGGGGGCCACCGCCTCGAAACTGACCAGGCTGCCGTGCCCGGCGCCGCCAGGACGTACGCTGACCTCCTGCCCACCGCTCACCAGCACGGCGTCCCGCGATCCCAGGTGCAGGGTCCAGTCGCGGCCGGTGACGCGGTCCAGCGTTTCCGCCAGGGGCGAAAGCGCGCCTTCAACCGCCAGCTTCCCCGACAGCACGGCCACGGTCATGACGCCGTCGCCGTTCAGGCGGGCGCAGCAGGCGCCGCCGGTGGTGGCCAGTTGGGCCAGCGGGCTGCGGACGACAAAGGGGCGGTCGGAAACGGGGGCTACATCGAAGAACGCCTCGCCCCGCTCCAGGTACAGCAACCGCCGGCCGGCGGTATAGGCCAGGGTGGCGGAGGAGTCGGTATTCAGCGTCAGGGTGGAACCGTCGTCCAACGGGATGTGCCGCACCTCGCCCACAGCGGAGCTGTAGGTCTGCCGGGCCGCCGGCTGGCGCATCCCCGCCCCCAGCGCCGCCAGGCCGGCCACGCTGGCGGCCGCCGCCAACAGGCGACGGCGGCTGTGGAGGGGCGCGCGGTCGCTGGGGACAGCAGCCTCCCCGACGGGGGCGGGCGCCAGATCCCCCCGGCTCAGCAGCAGGGCGCGGGCGCGGGCCAGCGCGCCGAGATGGCGGGGATCGGCGGCCAGCCAGGCCTCAAGCCCCCCCCGTTCATCGGCGGTCAGGGCGCGTGCGTCCATCCGGGCCACCCAGGCGGCGGCGGCCAGATCGATCGCCCTGGCGGTTTGTCTTACGCTCACGCTCATCAGGTCCCTTGCCAACCGATCACCGTTCCCCCCGGCCGAAGCGCTCCGACAGCAACTTCAGGCCCCGGGTGATGTGCTTTTCCACGGTGTTTTCCGACAGGCGCATACGCCGCGCGATCTCCTGCTGCGGCAGGCCTTCCACCCGGCGCATGACGAAGGCGCGGCGGGTCTGGCGCGGCAGGTCGGCGATGGCGTCCTGGATCAGGCGCAGCTGCTGGCGCGCCGAGGTCACCTCTTCCGGCGAGGGGGCGTCCACCACCGCCTCCAGTGTCGACAGGTCGGCCACGGCAGCGATGGGCACGACCCGCGACTGGCGCACCAGGCGCAGCACGACGGAATAGGCGGTCTGGAAGGCGTAGGCGCGCGGGTTCTCGATCCCGGCGACACAGGCCTTGGCCACCAGGATGGCGTAGGTTTCCTGCACCACGTCATCGGCATCGAAGCCCAGGAAGGACTTCGACCGCAGCCAAGCCCTTAGCCCGTGCTCATGCGGCAGGATGTGGGTGGCCAGCCACCGCGCCCTCTCGTCGCTGAAAGGGGCGTCGCTGAAAGGGGCGTCACTAGGGGGGGCGTCGCTGTAGGGCGCGCGTTGTGGCCCGTCCTGCGGCCGGGTGATCGCGTCGTGTCGATCCTGCACGGGGGCGTCATCCACTGGAGGTGCATCCCTCAACGGCCGCCTCGGGGTGGGGCGGCGCCGGGATACTAGGGGGTGGATGCGCCGGTGGGGGACTTTCCCCCACCCGTCATAAAAATTTAAGACGGGGTGGTGGCGGGCAGTTGGGGGCAGACAGGCTCCAAGCCTGGTTCGCCGATGGTCTGGCCCGTGGGGCCGACAGGATCCCGGGGACCGTGCACGCCGTCGGCCAGTTGCCACACCCGTACCTGGCCGGTGCGGCCGCGCAGGCTGAATTCACCCACGTCGGTCATGGGCACGCCGCAGTCGGCGGCGGCGTCCACCGTGTCGGCGCTGGCCAGCACGATGCAGGCGGCGGCTGGATCGGCCAGGTCGGCGCCCAGCGCCTCCAGCCGGGCGGCGGCGTTCACCGTATCGCCCACGATGGTGTAGTTGATGCGGCTGCTGGTGCCGATGTTGCCCACGACCACCGGGCCGGAATGGATGCCGACGCGCAGGCGGATGGCGGGCCGGCCTTGGGCCACCGCCTCGTCATAGCTCTGGCGGATGCAGCGGTTGATGGCGGCGGCGGCGCGCAGGGCGCGCGCGGCATGGTCCGCCTGCTCGTCCGGCGCCCCCCAGAAGGCCATGACCGCGTCGCCGATGAACTTGTCCACCGTGCCGCCCTCGGCCTCGATGCAGGCGGACAGCAGCGTGAAATGCTCATTCAGCAGCGAGGCGGTCTGCGCCGGGGTCATGTTCTGGGCCAGGGTGCTGAAGCCCTTGATGTCGGTGAACATGACGGTGACGTCACGCTCCTCTGACAAGATCGAGCCGGCGTGGTCGCCCCGGCGGATGAGGCGCAGCACCAGGGCCTTGGGCACGTAGGACTCGAACCAGCGCAGGCCGGTCAGCATGGTGTTGAAGGCGGCGGCCGCGTCCGACAGTTCACGCAGGCGGCTGTCGGGCAGGTAGGGCACGGCGTGGAAGTCGAGGTCGCGCAGCGACGACGCCGCGTGCGACAGGCCCCGGATCTGTCGGCTGATGGTCTTGCCCAGGATCAGGCTGAGGGCGACCGACACCAGCAGGATGGCGACGCCGCCCAGGCCGAACCAACGCACGCGGCGGATTTCCTGGTCCACCTCGCGCTGCGGCAGGGCCATGACCAGGGTCCAGTTCTGGGCGCCGTAGCCGCTGAGGTCGCGCAGCAGGTAGACGTAGTCGATGTCGCCGACACTGGCCTGGCGGAAGTCCAGGTCGCGCAGCTTGCCGCCCATGCCGTCGCGCGCCACTACACGGCCGGGGGGCTGGCGCTGCCAGATGCCGGCGGCCACGGGATCGCCCAGGTCGGACAGCGTGGGCAGGGGCGGGTTGCGGCCGGCCAGGTTGAAGGTGCGGCCAATCAGGGCCGGATGGGCCAGCACGTGGTCGGCATCGAACAGGATGAAGGCGGTGACGCCCTGGCTGCTGTCCAGTTCGCCCAGGAAGCCCGACAGGTCGGCAAAGCTGACGCCCACCAGCACGGCGCCCAGGAACTTGCCGCTCTTGGACCGGACCGGCGCGCGCACGGTGAGGAAGCTGGTGCCCTCCTCCTCCGACCATACGGGGTCCACCCAGCGGGCGACGGGCGCCGCCTTCATCTCCTGCATCAGGAGATCGCTGTTGGGCGGCGGCGGCATGGTGATGACTTCGGCGTCGTTGGGGCCCGTGCGGCGCGCCACGGTCCAGTGGCTGTCGGCCGACAGGAAGCTGACCGCGGTGATCTGGGGCGAGGCCGCCAGGGCCGAGCGCAGGTTCTGGCCCAGCCGCGTCTCATCGCTGGTGTCGATCTCCCCCCGCTGGATGGACGCCACCAGGAATTCCGCCTGGTATTGCGCCGGGTCCAGCTGGGCGCGCACCCGCACCGTCATCCCATCCATGGCCAGGATGACCTTGTCGGTCAGAAGCGCCGCAGTGTTGCGGGTGGAGGTGCTGAAGCCCAGGATCAGGACGCTGGCCACCGCCACCAGGACCAGCGTGCCGAAACCCAGCAGCAGCGCGGTGGCGATGGAGACTCGCACGGCGGACCGCCGGATGGGACATCCCCCCGCCGGCCGTTCCAGGGCCTGTGTCGTTTCGCTCATGACCGCACGGTAGCCGTCGGGCGGGCCGACGGCAACTGCGGCAAGCGTGCAGGCCCCCCTGCCGCCGGTATGGGCCTAATTCCTACTTAGCATATTGCATAGTGCAAACAAGGCGCTGTGATGTAGCGCATATTGCATTAAGCAATACATAATGCATCGGTCCGCTGATGCCCTACGCATGAAAGCGATCGCGCACCGGATTGCGACCTCGGCGAAAATGGCCGGAAAAGGCCAATAAATAGTTAACGCGACGACGCGCCGCACCCTGGCCCACACTTTGCAGAGGTTGGCATGTCTCGCAGAACAACCCCGGTAAGGGACCGCAGACGATGGAACCGACGGAATTTGCCCATTCAGCGTTTTTGGCTTCGCGTCCCTGACAGCCCAGGGTCGAGGCGACCCTGGAGAGGCAGGAACACCTGACGCCCCATCACCGGCATACGCGGCCGTGCCATCAATCGGTTCTGGCAGAACGCGTAAACTATCCAACGGCGCGGATCCAGGTGGTCCGCGCCGTCTCTTTTCTTCGCATTCCCCGTGCCGTATCGTCATCGCGCCCTGGTTGCTGGAAGCCCACCGCGATGCACGCTTGGCGACTCGCCCTGTTGCCACTGCTGATCCTGACGGCGGCCCTCCAGCCGGCCGAGGCCCGGACGCATCGGGCCCACCATAAGCCACACAAGGAACGCACGGCGAAGGGCACCCACGGCCTTATCCCCGCCGGCAACGGCGTGGTCATCGGCGTGCTCAGCGGCGACACCGTCACCCTGCGCGACGGCCGGGTCGTTCGCCTGGCGGGCATCCTGGCACCCAAGATGGGAGCGCCCAAGGGCGCGCGCACCGCCCAGGCCGGCAGTTCCCAGGACGAGAATGCCGGCCGCACCCCCTGGCCCCTGGCGGGGGAGTCGCGGCATGCGCTGGAGGAACTGGTGCTGAACCGCACGGTCAAGCTGATGCTGGGCGGGGTGGACCATGACCGCTACGGCCGCATCCTGGCCCACCTGATGGTACGCGACGGGCGCCGCCTGGTGTGGGTGCAGGATGCCCTGCTGCGCCAGGGGTGGGCGGAACTGGCGCCCCACCCCGATGCGCCCAAGGGCCTGGCCGCCCTGCGCCGGGCGGAGGATCACGCCCGCGAAGGCAAGCTGGGCCTGTGGGCCGACGGCTTCTACGCCGTGCGCGACCCCGACACGGCCTTCCGGGCCCAGGGCCGCTACGCCGTCGTCACCGGCCGCGTGCTGGACGCGGCCGACGCCCGCGATCGCGTCTACCTCAACTTCGGCGCCGACCGGCGCACCGACTTCACGGTGGAGATCGACCGCCGTGACATGGCCGCCTTCCGGGCCCGCCACCTGAGCCCGCTGGACCTGAAGGACCGACTGGTGGAGGTGCGCGGCTGGATGGAGGAGCACAACGGCCCCATGATCCGCGTCACCAACCCCGACCAGATCATCACCACCGACGGCCGTTGGCCCCATCGCCGCCCGGTCCGGGGCCAGAAGGAAGACAAGGACGGGGGCGACGCGGCGCCGGCCGCATCGGATCCGTGAGCGACGGAGGATGCCCACGAGGCCTTCGTCACGGCCAACGCCAACACCTAGCGCAGATAGGCGCCGGCGTCCTCGCCCCGGGCCACCGCCAGGCCCATCTGCAGACTGCGGCCGATGCGGGCGCTGACCTCCGCCAGGCGGTCCGCCGCCTCCGCCGTGAACAGGCCCCGGGCCGTCTCCTGGAACAGGGCCAGCCAGCGGCGGAAGTGATCCGGCCCGATCAGGGGCAGACCCGCGTGCACGACCATGGGCCGGCCCTCGTAACGCCCGGTGGACAGCAGGACGGAGGACCAGAAATCCACAATGCGCGCGCGATGGCGGTCCCAGGCCTCCTCGGTGGTGCCGACGGCGCCCTCGAAGACCGGACCCAGCAGCGCGTCCTGGCGCGCCCGGTCGTAGAAAGCCCGCACCAGGACGGCCAGCGACTCTTCCGTGAAGGCGGCAAATGGTTGTGACATCGCTGTAAAAACTCCCGCGAAACAGGCTGGGCGGAACCGGCCGGGCTTGGTTGGGTTTGCGCTGGGGGCCGGCCTTGGCCTACACTTCGGCCTTAATTCGAGCAATCTGGTGTACCGACCCATGGCGCGCGGCGATCTCTTCCCACCCCTGGAACCCTATCGGACGGGCACGCTGGCCGTCAGCGGCCTGCATACCATCTACTGGGAGGAAGCCGGCAACCCCGACGGCGCGCCTGTTGTCTTCCTGCATGGCGGCCCCGGTGCCGGCGCCTCGCCCACGCACCGCCGCTTCTTCGACCCCCGGCACTACCGCATCGTCATCCTGGACCAGCGCGGCGCCGGCCGGTCAACCCCGCTGGGTGAAATCCGCGAGAACGGCATTCCCGACCTCATTTCGGATCTGGAACAATTGCGGACGGTGCTGGAGATCGACCGCTGGCTGGTGTTCGGCGGCTCCTGGGGGTCCACCCTGGCGCTGGCCTATGCCCAGGCCCATCCGGAACGGGTGAAGGGCCTGGTCCTGCGCGGCATCTTCCTGATGCGCCAGCAGGAGATCGACTGGTTCCTTTACGACATGCGCACCTTCTTCCCCGAGGCCTGGTCCACGTTCGTGGCCCACATCCCGGTGAATGAGCGTGGCGACCTGCTGGAGGCGTACTACCGCCGCCTGACCTCCGCCGATCCCCAGACCCGCATGGCCGCCGCCCGGGTGTGGAGCGTGTACGAGGGCGCCTGCTCCACCCTGCTGCCCAGCCCGGAGCTGGTGTCGGCGTCGGGCGAGGACAACCACGCCCTTGGCCTGGCGCGCATGGAGGCGCACTACTTCCGCAACAACAAGCTGTCGCCGGAAGCGGCATTGCTGGAGAACATCGACCGCATCCGGCACATCCCGGCCATCATCGTCCAAGGCCGCTACGACGTGGTCTGCCCCATCCGCACGGCGGATGAGCTGCACCGCGCCTGGCCCGAGGCCGACTACATCGTCGTGCCGGACGCGGGCCACAGCGCCATGGAGCCGGGCATCCGCTCCGCCCTGGTGCAGGCGACGGAACGGTTCAAGACCCTCTGAAGCCCCAGGGGCGTACCGGCGGCGCGCCACCGGTTTAGAAATCGCTGCACCGGCCCTTGCGTTCCCAGTCGCCGTAGCGGGTGGGTTCGGGGCCGGTGGGGCCACCGATCTCGCGCACAGGCTCGGGTCTCGCGGCCTCGGCCTTGATGGCTTCGGCCTTAACGGTTTCGGGCGCCGATGCCGTGGGGACCACGTGCGCTTTGAACACGGGGGCCTTGGGTTCGGGCAAGGGGGGCTCTGGCAGGGGGGGCAGCTTGCTCATGGCGCTATAATTGGGCCCGCCGCCCGCCGCCGCCAAGGGCTTTTGCCGGGGGCCAAACCTTCCCATCCGAATCCATGCCGGAAACGGGGGGCGGGTGGCCGAAAGGGGCCGGTGACAGCGGGCCCGTTCCGGGGTACACCCCGCCCCCATGAATACCGAAACGCTGGCCGCCCGCCGGGTGGTCCTGGATCTCTTGGAAAGCGTGCTGCGCCGCCGCGTGCCGCTGGATGACGCGCTGGACCAGCACCGGGGCCTGCCCGGCCTGGAGCCGCGCGACCGTGCCTTCGTCCGCCTGCTGACCGCCACCGTCATCCGCCGCCTGGGCCAGATCGACGCCGTGGTCCTGTCGCTGTTGGCCCGGCCGGATCTGCCCAAGGCCGGCGTGTTGGATATCCTGCGTGTTTCCGCCGCCCAGCTGCTGTTCCTGGGCACCCCCGCCCATGCCGCGGTGGACACGGGCGTGGAACTGGCCGTGGCCAAGGGCCTGGCCGGCATGAAGGGTCTGATCAACGCCGTGTTGCGCCGCCTGGCGCGCGAGGGCGCCGACCTGCTGGCCGCCCAGGACGCCGGCCGCCTGAACACGCCCGACTGGCTGTGGCTGGCTTGGCGCCAGCACTACGGCACCGGCCACACCCGCGCCATCGTCGATGCCCATCTGGTGGAGGCGCCGCTGGACATCACGGTGAAGGGCGATCCGCACGCCTGGGCGGAAAGGCTGGAGGCGACGGTGCTGCCCACCGGCACCCTGCGCCGCGCCGCCGGCGGATCGGTCACCGAGCTGCCAGGCTTCAATGAGGGCGCCTGGTGGGTGCAGGACGCCGCTGCCGCCCTGCCCGCCCGCCTGCTGGGCGACGTCGCCGGCCTGACCGTCATCGACCTGTGCGCCGCGCCGGGCGGCAAGACGGCCCAGCTGGCCGCCGCCGGCGCCAAGGTGACGGCGGTCGACCGCTCCGCCCCCCGGCTGGACCGGCTGTCGCGCAACATGGAACGCCTGGGCCTGTCGGTCGCCACGGCGGTGGCCGACGCCACCAAGTGGCAGCCGGACGAACCGGTCGATGCCGTGCTGCTGGACGCGCCGTGCAGCGCCACCGGCACCATCCGCCGCCATCCCGACGTGGCGCGGCTGAAGACGCCGGAAGATGTGGGCCGCCTGTCGGGCGTGCAGCGCCGCCTGCTGGACCGCGCCATCGACATGGTGAAGCCCGGCGGCCTGGTGGTCTACTGCACCTGCTCCCTGCAGCCGGAGGAAGGCGAGGAGCAGCTGTCCAAGCTGCTGTCGCGCCGCCTCGACGTGATGGTGGAACCCATCATCCCGGTGGATCTGGCTTATGGTGCAGAGGCCGATGTGGAGGCACTGGCCCCCCTGGTGACCGACAGCGGTGACGTGCGCACCACGCCTGGCCACTGGGCGGAGCTGGGCGGCCTCGATGGATTCTTCATGACCCGCCTGCGCCGCACCGCCTAGCGGTTGGCAAAGCGCCCGTGAGTTGATAGGAACGAAAGTCATCATGCAGCAGCCGGTACGCATCGCCCCCTCCATCCTGTCGGCCGACTTCGCCAACCTGGGCGCGGAGGTGCGGGCGGTGGACGCTGCCGGCGCCGACTACATCCATATCGACGTCATGGACGGGCATTTCGTGCCCAACCTGACCATCGGCCCCATGGTGGTGCAGGCCCTGCGCCCGCATTCGGCCAAGGTGTTCGACGTGCACCTGATGATTTCGCCGGTGGACGCCTTCGTCGCCGCCTTCGCCAAGGCCGGCGCCGACATCATCACCGTGCACCCCGAGGCCGGCGCCCACACCCACCGCACGCTGCAGCTGATCCGCAGCCTGGGCAAGAAGGCCGGCGTGGCGCTTAACCCGGCGACGCCCATCTCGGTCCTGGATTACATCATGGACGACGTCGACATGATCCTGGTCATGTCTGTCAATCCCGGCTTCGGCGGCCAGTCCTTCATCAACAGCCAGAAGGACAAGATCAGGGCCATCCGTCAGCGTATCGACGCCGTGACCGCCGGCACGTCGCGTGTCATCGACCTGGAGGTCGACGGCGGCATCAACGCCGAGATGGCGCCCGTGGCGATATCCGCCGGCGCGGACGTGCTGGTGGCCGGCACCGCCACCTTCCAGGGTGGCCCTGAGGCCTACGCTGACAACATCCGCCGCCTGCGCGGCCCGCTGGTCTAAGGGGTCAAACGGCGCATGGCCCGTGTCACTTCCGGTATGAGACGGTTCCGCGCCGGCCCCGGCGCGCTGGTCTACCGGACGCCGCTGTACGGCGTGCTGCTGAAAAGTCGCGCCCCCCAGGCGCTGGGCGTGGTGCCGGCCGACCCTTGGCCGGGCGACCCTCGCCAGGGTGAGGCGCTGCTGGCCGGCCGTTTCGCCTTCGCGGGCGAGGAGCGCCAGGCCGACCTGCCGCCCTGGCTGGACCTTTCCGCCGGATCCGCCTGGCTGACGGCCCTGCACGGCTTCGACTGGCTGCGCCACCTGAAGGCCGCCGGGGGCGACGCCGCGCGCCGCCAGGCCCGTGTGCTGGTCACCAGCTGGCTGGACGGCTTTTCCTCCTGGCATGCCGTGGCCTGGGCACCGGAGGTGACGGCCCAGCGCATCGTCGCCTGGATCGGCGCCCACGACTTCTTCCTGGCCAGCGCCGATGACGGCCTGCGCGCCCGCGTCTTCGACAGCCTGGCCCGCCAGATCCGCCACCTGGCCCGGCTGGTGCCCGGCCGCCTGCGGGGCGCGGACCTGATCCTGGGCATCAAGGGCCTGGTCTATGGCGGCTTCTGCCTGCCGGGCCGGGGCCGTACCGCCCAGCGCGCCCTGTGGCTGCTGAACCGCGAGCTGACACGCCAGGTCATGCCCGACGGCGGCCATGTGCAGCGCAGCCCCTCGCTGCAGCTGCAGGTGCTGCGCCACCTGATCGACATCCGGGGCGTTTTGCGCGCCGCGCGGGCCGACATGCCCGACGCCGTGCAGCACTCCATCGACCGCCTGACGCCCACCCTGCGCTTCTTCCGCCATGGCGACGGCGGCCTGGCCCTGTTCAACGGCGGCTGGGCGGAAGACCCCGCCTTCATCGACACGGTGCTGAGCCAGGCCGACGCCCGCGGCCGGCCCTTGCGCTCCGCCCCCCATGTGGGGTTCGAGCGGCTGGCGGCGGGCCGCGCCTGCGTGCTGTTCGACGCCGGCGCACCACCGCCGTCCGGCCTGGACGCCCGGGCCCACGCCGGCAGCCTGTCGTTCGAGATGAGCGTGGGGCGCGAGCGCCTGATCGTGAACTGCGGCAGCCACCCGTCCGAAACCGGCGCCTGGCGCGGGGCCTTGGCCTCCACCGCCGCCCATTCCACCCTGGTGGTGGCCGACACCAACTCCGCATCCGTGCGTGAGGATGGCGGCCTGGGCCGCCGCCCGCATCCGGTGGAAGCCAAGCGGCGCGAGACGGGCGGCGCCGTCCTGGTGGAGGCCGCGCACGACGGCTATCGCGACGGCTTCGGCCTGATCCACCACCGGCGTCTGTACCTGGCCGAGAACGGCGAGGACCTGCGCGGCGAGGACAAGCTGGAAGGCGGGTCCGGCGGGCAGTCCTACACCCTGCGCTTCCACCTGCATCCGGGCGTGCATGCCAGCCTGTCCCAGGGTGGCGACGGTGTGCTGCTGCGCCTGCCGTCGGGCGCCGGCTGGCGCCTGCGCCTGTCGGGCGGCACGGTGGGGCTGGAGGAAAGCGTCTACCTGGGCGATGGGCCCGAGCCGCGTGGCACCCTGCAGGTGACCGTGCGCGGCACGACCGCCCCCGGCGGCGCCACCGTGAAGTGGGCCCTGCGCCGCGAGAAGAAGGCCGAGGGCGCCGACCCCTGAGCCACTATGACCCCAAGTTTCCCTTGAAGCCCGGCGTTTGCCGGGCTTTCTCATTCCCAAATCCCACCGAAGCCGGATTGCCATCATGACCAGCCCCGATCTCGTTCCCCTGCGCCGCGCCCTCATCTCCGTGTCCGACAAGACCGGCCTGATCGAGTTGGGCCAGGCCCTGGCCGCGCGCGGCGTGCACATCCTGTCCACCGGCGGTTCCGCCCAGCGCCTGGCCGAGGCCGGCGTGCCCGTGACCGAGGTGGGCGACCACACCGGCTTCCCCGAGATGATGGACGGCCGGGTGAAGACCCTGCACCCGCGCATCCACGGCGGCATCCTGGCCCGCCGCGATGACGAGGGGCACGTGGCCGCCATGAACACCCACGACATCCCCGGCATCGACCTGGTGGTGGTGAACCTTTATCCCTTCGAGGCCACGGTGGCGAAGGGTGCAGACTTCGAAACCTGCATCGAGAACATCGACATCGGCGGCCCCAGCCTGATCCGGGGTGCCGCCAAGAACCACGATTTCGTGGCGGTGGTGACCGACCCGTCCGACTACGCCCCCTTGCTGGCCGAGCTGGCGGCCCATGACGGCCAGACCACGCTGGACCTGCGCCGCCGCCTGGCGGCCAAGGCCTATGCCCGCACCGGCGCCTATGACGCCGCCATCGGCGCCTGGTTCGCCAACCGCCTGGGCCAGACCTGGCCGGAGAGCGTCACCGTGTCCGGCACCCTGCGCCAGACCCTGCGCTATGGCGAGAACCCGCACCAGACCGCCGCCTTCTACGTGACGGGGGAGCGCCGCCCCGGCATCGCCACCGCCACCCAGCTGCAGGGCAAGGAGCTGTCGTACAACAACCTGAACGACACCGACGCGGCCTTCGAACTGGTGGCCGAGTTCGACCGGCCGGCCATCGCCATCATCAAGCACGCCAACCCCTGCGGCGTGGCCGAGGGCGATGACCTGCCCACCGCCTACGCCCGTGCCCTGGCCTGCGACCCCGTGTCCGCCTTCGGCGGCATCATCGCCGCCAACCGCACCCTGGATGCCGTGACGGCCGAGGCCATATCCCGGCTGTTCGCCGAGGTGGTGATCGCCCCCGACGCGGATGAGGCCGCCCGCGCCGTGCTGGCGTCCAAGAAGAACCTGCGCGTGCTGCTGACCGGTGACCTGCCCAACCCGGCCCAGCCCGGCACCCTGATCAAAACCGTGGCCGGCGGCTTCCTGGCGCAGAGCCGCGATGACGGCCGCGTGCTGCCGGCCAACCTGAAGGTGGTGACCAAGCGCGGCCCCACCCCGAAGGAGCTGGCCGACCTGCTGTTCGCCTTCCGCGTGGGCAAGCATGTGAAGTCCAACGCCATCGTCTATGCCAAGGACCTGGCCACGGTGGGCATCGGCGCCGGCCAGATGAGTCGAGTCGACAGCAGCCGCATCGCCGCCATCAAAAGCCGCGAGGCGGCGGAGGCCGCCGGCCTGGCCGAGCCGGGCACCAAGGGCAGTGTGGTGGCGTCCGACGCCTTCTTCCCCTTCGCCGACGGGCTGATCGCGGCGGCGGAAGCCGGGGTGACGGCCGTTATCCAGCCCGGCGGCTCCATGCGTGACCAGGAAGTGATCGACGCTGCGGACGAGCGCGGTCTGGCCATGGTATTTACCGGCATGCGTCATTTCCGTCACTGACGGCGGCAGGGACAGGGGGGATGGTTCCGTATCAGGGACCGTCCCCCTTACACCCCGCCCTATCCTTGCAAGGCGGGTGTTCAGGGATGGCGATGACCGATGGGGTAAGCCCAGGGCCGCGAAGGATGCGGTAACCTGGGCCAAGTAGGACCAGGGCAGCCCGTATGAACGCCTCCGCGCCAGACCACGCTGCTTCGGCCGGCGCCTCTCTCCCTGATCTTCTGGCTGGCGGCGTCCCGGCCCCGGATGGCACCGCCTATTCCGACGCGGCCGCCGTTCCCTTGATCCCGTCCGCCGGGCGCCCCGTGGCGGCCCTGCTGGTCATGAGCCTGGTGCTGACCCTGCTGGTCTTCGCCTGGGCCGCCTGGGACCACCACCGCCGCGTCTGGGACGACGCCCGTGAGCAGGTGGTGGACGTGACCCACGTGCTGGAAGAGCATGCGGGCAAGATCTTCAGCATCCACGCCACCAGCCTGCGCTATGTCGAGCGCCTGGTGGACGACGCCGGCTGGAAGGATATCGCCGGCGACAGCCGTTTCTACGACCGCCTGCGGGAAATCTGGCAGGCCTCTCCTGAGCTGGAGAGCGTGTGGGTGGTGGACCCCACCGGCATCATCCGCGTGAACACGGTGCAGTGGCCCACGCCGGCGCTGGATGTCAGCGACCGGGAGTATTTCCGCGCCCAGCTGAAGCCCGGCGCCGGCATCTTCATCGGGCAGCAGTTGCGCGGCCGCATCTCCGGCGCAGCCTTCCTGCCCATCAGCCAGCGCATGGAAACGCGGGACGGCCGTTTCAACGGTGTGGCCCAGCTGTCGCTGAAGCCGGACTATTTCATCGCCTTCTACCGGTCGCTGTTCTCGGCAGACCCCAAGACCATGATGCTGGTGCGCGAGGATGGTGCGATACTGCTGCGCGAGCCCGCCCCCGCCGATGGCGACCTGCAGCAGGGCTTCTATCCCGAGCTGCTCAAGACGCCGGTGGACGCCACCGGCACCTTCATCCTGACCTCTCCCATCGATGGGGTGCGGCGGCTGTACGCCCGGCGCAAGGTGCCCAACCTGCCGCTATTCGTCCTTTATGGCATCGACACGGCCAGCATTGCCAAGGAATGGGAAGACAGGGCCCTGATCTACGCCGCCGTCGCCGTCCCGGCCTCGCTGGCGCTGATGCTGGTGGCCTGGATCGCCATCCGCCGGTCACGCGACCTGGCGCGCGCCGACCGGATCCTGCGCCACGCCAATACCCTGCTGGAGGCGCGGGTGGCCGACCGCACCCGCCACCTGGACCGCGCGCTGGCGGAACGTGAGATGCTGCTGCGCGACACCCACCACCGGGTGAAGAACAATCTGCAGGTCGTCTCCAGCCTGCTGCAGCTTCAGGCCGGCATGAACCCGGCGCTGCGCCCCGCCCTGGGCGACGCCCTGCGCCGCATCCACGCCATGGGCATCCTGCACGAGCAGCTGCACCACGCGTCGGACGTCGACGTGGTGCAGCTGGACCGGGTGATCACCGCCCTGGCGCGCGAGATCGACAACATCCACCAGGGCGAGGGGCACGCGGCGGGCGGGCCGCGCCGCGTATCCGTGGTGCTGGACCTCATGCCGCTGGAGAGCGACCTGACGGCGTCCGTGCCCGTGACCCTGGTCCTGAACGAGGTGCTGTCCAACGCCTTCAAGCACGCCTACCCCGAAGGCCGCGCCGGCACCCTGGCCGTGACCCTGCGGCGGGAGGGGGATGAGCGTGTGCTGACCGTCGCCGACGACGGCGTGGGCATGCCGGACACCGCCGCCGGAACCGGCCGCAAGAGCCTGGGCCTGCTGCTGATCGACGCCTTCACCCGCCAGCTGCGCGGCCGTTTCCTTTACGAGGCGACCACGCCGGGCACGCGGTTCACCCTGCGGTTCCCGCTGGGGTGAATCCAAGATTGGTATAGTATGCTAATCGTTGCTTCATGAGCAGGTCATCGAAGGCTTGGTCTGGTCCCGGCCCGCCCCGGTCATGCGGCGTTTTTGAAAGCGCGCAAGCGCATCGGGAAGCCCTTCGGCTGGATGAAGGCCTGACTGTTAGAGCCGAATGCGTTCTTATTAGACACATTCGGCTCTAAGTCACTTAGGTTTTGGAGACAACCTGTGGGAAACTGTTGCCACCGGTTAAGTGTATAAACAGATCCTCTATTCGTTTTCCTAGAGCCACAAAAGGACGCTCTATATATTTTTCAGAAACGATGGCAACAGGAATTGTTGCGATTCCAATAAAAATGCTAGCAAAAGAACCAGAAATTACGGGGTGACTTTGCACCCAAACAGGAAATAAAGGCCTTAGCGCAAACATGACGTTCAGGAATAAGACATTCCAAAGATATACACTGTAGCTGATTTTTCCCAAAAAAACAGAACTCGGGGAGCTTAGAAATGTAACGACATTTCGAGGGGCTCCATAATAAACCTGACAAAGAAACCAAAAGCAGAGGCCAGCCTGTGCGATTTTTATCGTCACCCCTTCATATGGAGAAAACAAAAACCGCTCGTACATCATGCCCGCAATGAGTAACCAGATGTTAGTGCGTATTTTTCCGATGGCATAACCCAGTTATGTCGGAATAATCGCACCAAGTGAAAAATAAATCAACGACGAACTCAAATCAGGATAATTTAGACAGAGTTTCGGATTTTCGAATGAAAGAATAGAAAAGATTAAAAAGAAAATCAAACCAGCATTGCCTGCTTTTTTATATAACAATCCAACGATCGCCAGCGCAGGAATGGCGAGCATTTCCACTCGCAACGTCCAAGACGCACCATGAATTGGCATGCCCCACAGCATCAGGTTATCAAAGACCTGATCTTTAGTGTAAGGCGTTATCATTCCCGGGAAAGCAAAGGAGAGCGCCCAGAAAACGGCAGCAATTACACTCACGCAAACCAACAAAGCAGGCATGATGCGGAAAGCGCGTCGGATAACAAAAATGACACTTCCGCGAATATCACCGGCTTTAAGGCAGCGCTGAGATGACATGATGAGCACGCAGCCGCTCATCGCGAAAAATATATCAACAGCAGTGTGCCCACTAAAGGTCGATATAAGAAACTTGACAAAAATATGATAGGCGTCGGGAATTGATAGTAAGGGGGCGAACAAAGAATCACTAACGAAGCCCATATTAAAGCCAAGAATGGAATGAAATACGATAACAATTAATGCGGCGTATCCACGAATACCGTCAAACGCCTTGTTGCGATCGGACGGTTTTGTGTTTAGCTCAGTCAAATTTTCAACCGAGTTCAAAAATGACATCACATATACCCTATAAACTAATTTCTTCCTTAGGTAATAGCATGTTTAAATCATCCTGTTAAGACCGCCTGCAGCTCATTGATGGATATGATTGCAATGAGAAATTAGAGCCGAGTGCGTTTAATGGAACACGCACCCGGCCCCGAGCGCTTGTTCAACGAACGGAATTCACGCTCCAAATGGATTTCGCTTTTCGGCGATCCGCTCTAGTCGTCCGTGAAGAATCGCCTCAGCAATCTCAATAGGGCTGCCCGGGCCATCCTGCCTCTTAGTTGGAGTGTCCAGAGACAGGCCGCGACCTAAGAGCCCTGAGTTAGCTGACGAGGCGGCGGCTGGATCAGCCGTCACCCATCTTGAGGGCGGCAATGAAGGCGCTCTGCGGGATTTCGACCTCGCCGAACTGCCGCATGCGCTTCTTGCCTTCCTTCTGCTTGTCCAGCAGCTTGCGCTTGCGGCTGATGTCGCCGCCGTAGCACTTGGCCAGCACGTCCTTGCGCATGGCGCTGATGGTCTCGCGGGCGATGACACGGCTGCCGATGGCGGCCTGCACGGCGATCTTGAACAGCTGGCGCGGGATCAGCTCCTTCAGCCGCTCGCACAGCAGGCGGCCGCGATGCTCGGCCTGGCTGCGGTGGACGATGGTGGACAGGGCGTCCACCGGTTCCGCGTTCACCAGGATGGACATCTTGACCAGGTCGCCGGTCTCGTACCCATCCATCTGGTAGTCGAAGCTGGCATAGCCGCGGCTGATGGACTTCAGCCGGTCATAGAAGTCGAACACCACCTCGTTCAGCGGCAGCTTGTAGACCAGCATGGCGCGCCCGCCGACATAGGTCAGGTCGATCTGCTGGCCGCGCCGCTCGGTGCACAGCGCCAGGATGCCGCCCAGATACTCGTCGGGCAGCATGATGGTGGCGCGGATCCACGGCTCATCGATGTGGTCGATGCGGATGGGGTCCGGCATGTCGGCCGGGTTGTGCATGTCGATGACCGACTTGTCGGTCATGTGGACCTTGTAGATAACGCTGGGCGCCGTCGTGATCAGGTCCAGGTTGAACTCGCGCTCCAGCCGCTCCTGGATGATCTCCAGGTGCAGCAACCCCAGAAAGCCGCAGCGGAAGCCGAAGCCCAGGGCGGCCGACGTCTCCGCCTCGAACTGGAAGCTGGCGTCGTTCAGGGCCAGCTTGCCCAGGCTTTCGCGCAAATGCTCGAACTCCGCCGCGTCGGTCGGGAACAGGCCGCAGAACACCACCGGCACGCTGGGCTTGAAACCTTCCAGCGGCTCGGCGGCCGGGCGGCGCTCCTCGGTGATGGTGTCGCCGACCTTGGTCTCGCGGATGTCCTTGATGCCGGCGGTGATGAAGCCCATCTCGCCGGGCCCGAGGCGGCCGGACTGCACGGCCTTGGGCGTGAAGTGGCCGACGCGGTCGGCTTCCTTCGTGGCCCCGGTGGCCATCATGCGGATCTTCTGGCCGACCTTCAGCTCGCCATCGACCACGCGCACCAGGATGACCACGCCCAGGTAGGGGTCGTACCAGCTGTCGACCACCAGGGCCTTCAGCGGCGCCTCCAGGTCCCCCTTGGGCGGCGGCAGGCGGGTGACGATGGCCTCCAGCACGTCCTTGATGTTCAGGCCGGTCTTGGCCGAGATCATGACGGCGTTGCTGGCGTCCAGGCCGATCACATCCTCGATCTGCTGCTTGATGCGGTCGGGTTCGGCGGCCGGCAGGTCGATCTTGTTCAGGACCGGGACGATCTCATGGTTGTGGTCGATGGCCTGGTAGACGTTGGCCAGCGTCTGCGCCTCCACCCCCTGCGAGGCGTCGACCACCAGCAGCGAACCTTCGCAGGCCGCCAGCGAGCGCGAGACCTCATAGGCGAAGTCCACGTGGCCGGGCGTGTCCATCAGGTTCAGCTGATAGGTCTTCCCGTCATCGGCCTTGTAGGTCAGGCGCACGGTCTGCGCCTTGATGGTGATGCCGCGCTCGCGCTCGATATCCATGCTGTCGAGCACCTGCTCGCGCATCTCGCGGGCGTCCAGGCCGCCGCAATATTGGATCAAGCGATCGGCCAGGGTCGACTTGCCGTGGTCGATGTGGGCGATGATGGAAAAATTGCGGATGTGCGAAAGGTCGGTCATGACGGGCCGGTCTGGAAAAATTCCCGCGACCATAGGATGCCCGGCGTTCTGGCGCAACCGCGGGGTTGGCGGGGCGTTCATGTGCGACTGGGCAACTTAAGCCGCGATGGCCGCCGCCAGGTCACGCAAGTCCGGAACTGTCACCGTGGGCGGGATGCCCCAGGGGTCGAACAGCGCCTCAGGCGACCGCCGCACCCAGGCGGCGCGCCAGCCGGCGGAAAGGGCGCCGATGACATCGAAAGGGTTGCTGGAGACCAGCCAGGTCTCGGCATGCGTGGCCCCCGCCACCCGCAGGAAGTGGCTGTAGACGGCGGGGCTGGGTTTGAACGAGCGCAGGTCGTCCGTGCTGACCACGCCCTGGAACAGGCCGCTGATGACGGCGGCGTCCAGCAGGGTGCGCACCGCGTCGGCGGCGCCATTGGAAAAGGCGTAGAGGCGGAAGCCGGCCGTACGCAAGCGGGCCAGCCCGTCCGCCACGTCGGCGAAGGCCGGCAAGGTGCGGTAGGCGTCCAGCAGGGCCGTCCGCTGGTCCGGGCTCAGCGGCGTTTTGTACAGGGCGCAGGTGTGGTCGAGGGCCTGGGCGGTGCAGACGCTGAAGGATACGTAATTCTGCATCAGGGCGCGGCGGAAGGCGTATTCCAGCTGCCGCTCCCGCCAGGTGCGGGAGAAGTCCGCCGCGCGGTCGCCCACCATGCCCCTCAGCATGGTCACCAGTCCATGGGTATCGATCAGCGTGCCGTAGACGTCAAAGGCCAGCGTCACCGCCATCGGTCCCTCCCCCATTTACCATTGGTACCGACTGTGCCCCGACTGGAACGCATGGTCCAGGCCGGAGGCGGCGGCCGTTCGCCGCGCCGCCCTGGCGGGGCCACCAGGCACTTCCCACATAGGGGGACATCACGCTCGCGGCGTGGATAAGGGAGGGGACGAAAGAATGCGTCGTACCGGCTTGCTTTTACTGGCGTTCGGCCTGGGCCTCCCGATCTCGACGCCCGCGCTGGCGGCGGGGCCGGTGGTGGTGGAATTGTTCACGTCGCAGGGTTGCTCCTCCTGCCCGCCCGCCGATGCCTTCCTCACCAACCTGGCGCAGGACCGCCGGGACGTGCTGCCCCTGGCTTTCCACGTGACTTATTGGAATGGCCTGGGTTGGCGGGATCCCTATTCACTCGAGGCCGCCACGGCGCGGCAGCGGTGGTATGCGCGCAGCCTGGGCGGCGGCCAGGTCTACACGCCGGAGATGGTGGTGAACGGCGAACGCGCCTTCGTCGGTTCCGACCGTGCGCGGGGCCTGGCCGAAATCGCCGATGCCACACGGCGGCAAGCGGCGCCGGTCGGCTTACAGGTCGCGCGCGGGGAGGATGGCCTGGTCATTTCCGTTGGCGCGGGCAAGGGACAGCAGGGTGACATCCTGGTGGTGGGGTATGACCCGCAACACCGCACCCTCATCGGGCGGGGCGAGAACAGCGGCCGCACCCTGCTGGAATCCAATATCGTCCGGTCGCTCACCCCGGCCGGGCAATGGCGGGGAGACGCGGTGGAGGTCCGCCAGCCTTTGCCGGCCGGGGAACGTGTCGCGGTCCTGCTGCAGGCACCGGATGGCCGCATCCTGTCCGCCGCCATCCTGAGCCAGGCGCCAGGGGACCAGACGCCGGGGTGAACGGGGCTCAGCCCGCGCGCACCTTGGTCAGGAAGCCCGCCACCTGGTGGCGCAGATGATCGGACTGGCTGACCAGGTCCTGGGCGGCATGCAGCACGTCCACCGCCATGGTGCCAGTTTCACTGGCGGCGCGGGTAACCTGGCCGATGGTGCTGGACACGTCGGACGTGCCGGCGGCGGCCTGGGCCACGCTGCTGGCGATCTCGTTGGTGGCGGCACCCTGCTGCTCCACCGCCGCGGCGATGGTGGTGACGATGTCGCTGATGCGGCCGATGGTGCCGCTGACACCGTGGATGGCGCCGGCGGCACTGCCGGCAACGGCCTGGATCTCGCCGATCTGGGCGCTGATCTCCTCCGTGGCCTTGGCCGTCTGCGTCGCCAGGGTCTTCACCTCGCTGGCCACGACGGCAAAGCCCTTGCCCGCCTCCCCCGCCCGCGCCGCCTCGATGGTGGCGTTCAGGGCCAGCAGGTTGGTCTGGCTGGCGATGTCGCTGATCAGGCGCACCACGTCGCCGATCTTGCGCGCCGCCTCCACCAGGCCGCTCACGGTGTGGTTGCTGCGCTCCGCCTCCACCACGGCGTTCTGGGCGATCTGCGAGGACTCCTCCACCCGCCGGCCGATCTCCTGGATGCTGGCGGACAGCTGTTCGGCCGCCGCTGCCACGGTGTTGACGTTGCCGGCCGCGGCCTCGGCGGCACCCGCCACCGCCAGGGTCTGGTGGTTGGTCTGCTCGGCAATGGCCGACAGGCCCTTGGCGTTGCCCTGCATACGGTCGGCGGCGCCGGCCACCCCCTCCACCACCTGGTTCATGCTGGCCTCGAACTCATCGGCCAGTTGAGCCAAGGCGGCAAGGCGCTCGGCCTGGGCCTGGGCCTTCATCGTCTCCTGCTCATGGCGCAGGGTGTCGGCCTCCACCATGGTGCGCTGGAAGATGCGCAGCGCCCGCACGGTGGCGCCGATCTCATCCCGCCGGTCGGTCGCCCGCACCTCCACGTTCTGGTCGCCGTCGGCCAGCGCGGTCATGGTATCGACGATGCGCTTCAGCGGGCGGGACACGCTGGCCCAGGCGATCCACAGCGCCAGCGCCATGATCAGCACGGCGCCCGACAGGCCGCCCGCCAGCGTCACCCAGTAGGTGCGTTCGTTGCGGGCCTTGGCGGCGGCCTCGCCCTTGCTCAAATTCTCGTCCACCGCCTTGGTGATGACGGTCAGCCGGTCCAGCAGCTTGGACAGGCGGATGTCGAACTCATCGGTCAGGGTGGCGGCACCAGCCTTGGTGTTGCCGGCAAGCATCTGTTCGCGCGCCTCTTCCGCGAACTTCATCATAGCCTTGAACTCGTCCCGGGCCATGGCCAAGTCGTCCTTGGACCCCGGGTTCAGCCGGGCGACGCTGTCCAGGTATTTGGCGAGGTCGCCGGCCTGCTGCCCGATCTCATCCTTCATGCTATCGATGATGAACTTGTCGGTTTCCGCCAGCATCATGTAGCTGATGCGCCCGATGTTGGCGGCGGCGCCATTGGCCCGGTCGATGGCCTTCAGGGCCTCCGCCTCGCCGCGCAGCAGGTGCTGGTATTGCACAGCGCCCGTGTTCATCTGCGACAGGGTGTAGAGGGAGGTGCCGAGCGTCACCAGCCCCATCAGGATCAGGGGCAGCAGCAGCTTCTGGATGATGGGCAGATCCCGGAAAAACTTCATGCCGTCTGTCCTCCCCCAACGGGTGACACCCATAAGCGCAGGCGTCAGTGTCCGCTTTTTATCTTTCGAAAGATAGTAAGGGACGGGGGTACGGGCGGTGCAAGTGGTTAAAGTAGTCTAAAATTCACAATAAGTTGGTTAAAAAGAAAGACGCCCCCTGAAAGCCAAGGGGCGCCTACTGCAAGCGCGCGGGCTCTGTGTCAGCCGCGCAACACGGCGCCCGTCGCTTTGGCGACGGCGGCGACGACTTTGGCGGCCACGGCCTCGATTTCCGCATCCGTCAAGGTTTTGTCCACCGGTTGCAAAGTGACCGACAGCGCGATGGACTTGAAGCCAGTTTCGACTCCAGGCCCCTGGTAGACATCGAACAGCTGCACGCCGGTGATCAGGGCCTTGTCGGCCCCCTTGGCCGCGCGGATCAGCCGATCCGCCTCCACGCCGGCCTCCACCACGAAGGCGAAGTCGCGGCTGATGGGCTGGAAGGCCGACAGCTCCAGCTTCGGCTTCTCCGTCCCACCCTTTTTCTTCGGTGTGGGGATCAGGTCCAGGAACACCTCGAACGCCACCAGCGGGCCGGTCAGGTCCAGGGCCTCCAGCACCGCCGGGTGCAACTCGCCGAAGCGGGCCAGCACGGTGGGGCCCAGCCGCAGGCAGCCGGAACGGCCCGGGTGGTACCAGCCGGGGGCGTCGGTGGAGACGACCAAGTTGGCGGTGGGGGCGCCGGCAGCCTCCAGCGCCGCGATGGCGTCGGCCTTGGCGTCATAGGCGTCCACGGGGCGGGTGCCCTTGGCCCAGTGGCGGGCCACGGCCAGGCCGGCGCGCACGCCGGCGGCGATCAGGTCCTGGCCTTTCTCGCTGCCGTCGCGGAAGGCGGGGCCCACCTCGAACAGCGCCAGGTCGGCATAGCCGCGCGCGGCGTTGCGGCCGGCGGCGGCCGCCAGGTTGGCCAGAACCGACGGGCGCATGATGGCCAGGTCGGCGCTGATGGGGTTCAGCAGGGCCAGCTCATCCGGCGCGCCACCGAACAGCTTGGCCGTTTCGGGTGCCAGGAAGGACCAGGTGATGGCCTCCAGCATGCCCCGGCTGGCCAGCAGGCGGCGCACGGTGGCGGTGCGGCGCTGCTTGGGCGTCACCGCGACCTTGGGCAGGCCCTCGTCGCGCGGCAGGCTGGTGGTGGGGATGGCGTCGAAGCCGTGGATGCGCAGCACCTCCTCCACCAGGTCGGCCTCGCCATGCACGTCGGCGCGCCAGGACGGCGGCACGGCGTGGATCAGGCCGTCCTTCTGGCTGGTCTCGAAGCCCAGGGCCGTCAGGATGCGCACCTGGTCGGCTTCCGGAACGTCCACGCCGCCCAGATGGGCCACGCGGACCGGCCGCAGGGTCAGGGGGCGGCGCCAGGCGGGCTCGGCACCGGCCACGAAGACCTCGCTGGCCTCACCGCCGCAGAGTTCCAGCACCAGACGCGTGGCCTGCTCGATGCCGCTGACGACACTGGCGGGGTCTACGCCGCGCTCGAAGCGATAGCGGGCGTCGCTGTCGATCTGCAGGGCGCGCCCGGCCTCCGCCACCTTGGCGGGCTCGAACAGCGCCGCCTCGATGATGACGTCGGTAGTGGTTTCCGACACGCCGGTGCTCTCGCCGCCCATGACACCGCCCAGGGACAGCACGGCGCCGCTGGCATCGGCGATGACGGTCAGGCCGGCGGGCAGGGTGTATTCCTTGCCGTTCAGGGCCAGCAGGGTTTCACCCGCCTTGCTCTCGCGCACGGTCAGGTCGCCCTGGACCTTGGCGGCGTCGAAGACGTGCAGGGGCCGCACCTGGTCCAGGGTCATGAGGTTGGTGATGTCCACCAGGGCAGAGATGGGGCGCAGGCCGACGGCGGTCAGCTTGTCCTGCAGCCACTGCGGGCTGGGGCCGTTGCGGACGCCGCGCACCACACGGGCGGCGAACTGCGGGCAGGCCGCCGTTTCCAGCGCCACCTTCACGGGCGCGGGGAAGACACCGGGCACAGGCGCGGTGTCCAGGGGCTTCAGCGTGCCGAGGCCGGCGGCGGCGAGATCGCGGGCGATGCCGTAGACACCGGCGCAATCCACGCGGTCGGGCGTCAGCGAGATCTCGATGACGGCATCGTCCAGCTTGCGCCAGGCGGCGAAGCTGGCACCCACCGGCGCCTCCTCCGGCAGCTCAATGATGCCGTTGTGCTCATCCGACAGGTTCAGCTCGCGCTCGGAGCACAGCATGCCCCGGCTTTCCACGCCGCGGATGGCGCCGACCTTCAGCGTGTCGCCCGTGGCCGGGATGACGGCGCCGGGGCTGGCGAACACCACGGTGATGCCGGTGCGGCAGTTGGGGGCGCCGCACACCACCTGGATGGGCTCGCCCGCGCCGGTATCGACCATGGCGACGCGCAGCTTGTCGGCGTTGGGATGCTTTTCCGCCGACAGCACCTTGGCGATGACGAAGGGGGCCAGGGCCTTGCCCTGATCCTCCACGCCCTCGACCTCCAGGCCCAGGGATGTGAGCTTGTCGGTGATGACGTCCAGGGGGGCGTCGGTTTCAAGGTGCTGCTTCAGCCAGGAAAGGGTGAACTTCATCGCTACCTGCCGTTCTTCGGGTGGGGCGCCTGGCCTCAAGGCCGGCTGCCGCTCTTGGGATGGATTATCGGGTGAGGCCTTGGGCCAGGCTGGGCACGTCCAGCGACGCGAAGCCGTAGTGCTTCAGCCAACGGAGGTCGGCCTCGAAGAAGGTGCGCAGGTCGGGGATGCCGTACTTCAGCATGGCCACGCGCTCGATACCCATGCCGAAGGCGAAGCCCTGCCAGCGGGTGCTGTCGATACCGCAGTTCTCCAGCACCTTGGGGTGGACCATGCCGCAGCCCAGAATCTCCAGCCAATCGCCGTAGTTGCCCAGCTTCAGCTCACCGCCCTTGCGCGAGCAGCCGATGTCCACCTCCGCCGACGGTTCGGTGAAGGGGAAGAAGCTGGGGCGGAAGCGCAGAGGCAGGTCGTCGACCTGGAAGAAGGCGCGGCAGAATTCCAGCAGCGTGCCCTTCAGGTGGCCCATGTGGATATTCTCGCCGATCACCAGGCCTTCGATCTGGTGGAACATCGGGGTGTGGGTCTGGTCATAGTCGGACCGGTAGGTGCGGCCGGGCGCGATGATACGAATGGGCGGTTCCCCCGCCAGCATGGTGCGGATCTGCACCGGGCTGGTGTGGGTGCGCAGCACGCGGGTGCCCCCGTCCGGCCCGTTGGGCAGGTAGAAGGTATCGTGCATCTGGCGCGCCGGATGCTCCGGCGGGATGTTCAGGGCGGTGAAGTTGTTGAAGTCGGTCTCGATGTCCGGCCCCTCCGCCACGGTGAAGCCCATGTCGGCGAAGATGGCGATCATCTCCTCCACCGTCTGGCTGATGGGGTGGACGCGGCCCTCGACCTCGGGCCGGGCCGGCAGGCTGACGTCGATGCGCTCCGCCTCCAGCCGCTGGGCCAGGGCTTCCGCCTTCAGCACCTGGCGGCGGGCGTCCAGCGCCTGGCTGATCTCTTCCTTCACGGCGTTCAGGGCCTGGCCGCGTTCCCGCCGCTCATCCGGCGTCAGCGATCCCATGTCCTTCATCAGGCCGGTGATGCGGCCCTTCTTGCCCAGGGCGTCCACCCGCACCTCTTCCAGGGCGGCCAGGTCGGGGGCGGCGGCAGCGGCGGCCAGCAGGTCGGCCTTGAGGCTGTCGAGGATGTTCATCGCGACGATCCGTCTTCTCGGTGGGCAGTGGGTCGGTGGGCAGTGGGGCAATCTTGGGGGCGGATACTACCAACGGCGCGGGGCTTTGGCCCGTGCCGTTGTGGCCGGCGACCGCCGGCCCCGCAGCGAGTACCGCAGGGCGCAGCGAGGAAGCCAAGCGGCCGGATGGCCGCGCCCGGCGTTTGAGGGAATAAAAAAGGGGAGCGGGCCCGCCGGGCCTGCTCCCCTTCTTATCAGCACCGTTGATCCGGGTAGGATCAAGCGGCCTTGAGAGCGGCCTGGGCTTGATCGACCAGGACCTTAAACGCCTCCGGCTCGCGCGCGGCGATGTCGGCGAGGACCTTGCGGTCAACGTCGATGGCGGCGCGCTTCAGGCCGTGCATGAACTGGCTGTAGGTCAGGCCGTGGATGCGGGCACCGGCGTTGATGCGCTGGATCCACAGGGCGCGGAAGTTACGCTTCTTGGCGCGACGGTCGCGGTAGGCGTAACGCAGCGCCTTCTCGACCTTCTCGATCGCGATACGGAAACAGTTGTTGGAACGACCCCGGTAGCCCTTGGCCAGCTTCAGGATCTTCTTGTGACGGGCGTGGGTGGTCACGCCCCGCTTAACGCGAGCCATGGTTCAGCCCTCCTTACGGTACCCGGATGAAATTCTTGGTGATGATGATACCGTCCTGCTTGGACAGGGTCATCATGCCGCGGGCGTTCCGCTTCATCTTCTGCGGACGCTTGCGCATGCCGTGGCGCTTGCCGGCGGCCTGGGCGCGAACGAGACCGGAGGCGGTCAGCTTGAACCGCTTCTTCGTCCCGCTGTGATTCTTCAGCTTGGGCATTTTGATTCCTCACGAAAGAATAACCGCCCCGAAGGACGGCGGTGGATTCATTTGAGCGGGTGGGCATGCCCTGGACCTTTCGGTCCGGCCTCGCCGCCAAAATGAAGCGCGGTTTGTACACGGGGGCAGGGCATATGGCAAGGGCTGAGCGCGGCAGAATGACTCATTTCCAGGCACATCCGCCCCTTGCCGGACACAGGGCTGGGGCCCACTTCTGGACAACCCCTAACGCCAATCATCGACTTCCCTGCCTAGGAGGCGCCCGCCCATGCCCGAACTTTACACCATAGGGTATGAAAAGGCGGGCCAGCCGGCGCTGGTGGAGCGCCTGGTGCGGGCCGGCGTGCGCACGCTGATCGACGTGCGGGAACTGCCATTGTCGCGCCGCGCCGGCTTTTCCAAGGGCCCGCTGTCGGCCGCCCTGCGCCAGGCCGGCATCGAGTATGTGCACCTGAAGGCGCTGGGCACGCCCAAGGAGGGGCGCTTGGCCGGCCGTGCCGGCGACCAGCCGCTGTTCTGGTCCATCGTCGATCAGGCCTTGGCCCGGCCCGAAGCGCAGTATGAGCTGGGCGTGGCCGCCGCCACGGCGCTGAACCAGGGGCCGGCCTGTCTGTTGTGCCTGGAAGACGACCCGCACATCTGCCATCGCTCCCGCGTCGCTGCCGACATGGCGGCCGGCTGGGGCTTCGATGTCCAACACCTGTCGGTGGACGCCGCCTTCTAGCCCGTCACGGAATCCGCCGCCCCCAAATTTACCAGCCGGCGCCGCATGGCGGACACAATGGGCGGCGAGAAGAACCAGGTGGCCGGCGGATGGGACCCTGAAGGGGACGCTGGCCCAACGGACAGCTAGTCCAAGGGCTTGGGGCTGGGGTAAGCCTCAGGCGGTTCGGGTCAACGGGGCGCCGGAAGCGGCCGCCCGGGGGGAGCAAGTCGGCCAGTGCATCACGTCGACACCATCATCTTCGCGCTCGGGTCGCTGCTGATGCTGGCCATCCTGGCTGGCCGCGCCTCCTCCCGCATCGGCGCGCCCCTGCTGCTGGTGTTCTTGGCGCTGGGCATCGCGGTCGACAAGCTGGCCAACTTCCAGTTCAACGACTACCGCCTGGCTTCCTTGGTCGGGTCCATCGCCATCGCCGTCATCCTGTTCGACGGCGGCCTGCGCACGCCCAAGGCGGTGTTCAAGGTGGCGCGCTGGCCGGCCCTGGTCCTGTCCACTGCCGGTGTGCTGGTCACGGCCGGCGTCACCTGCGTGGTGGCGCGCTGGCTGCTGGGCGTGGGCTGGGCCCAGGGCTTCCTCATCGGCAGCATCGTCGCCTCCACCGACGCGGCCGCCGTATTCCTGCTGCTGCATCAGCGGGGCCTGCGCCTGCGCCCCCGCGTCTCGGCCCTGCTGGAGGTGGAGTCGGGCCTGAACGACCCCATGGCCGTGTTCCTGACCCTCCTGTCCATTCATGCGGTGCAGGGGGCCGGCTTCGGCTGGGCGCAACTGGGCCAGTTCGCGCTGGAGATGGGTGGTGGCGGCATCATCGGTGTCGCCGGCGGCTACGCCCTGTCAGCCATCATCAACCGGCTGGAACTGTCGGCCGGCCTCTACCCCATCCTGGCGCTGGCCGGCACCCTGTTCATCTTCGGCGCCACCCAGACCATCGGCGCCTCCGGCTTCCTGGCCGTTTATCTGGCCGGCTTCATCATGGGCAACCGCCGGGTCAAGGCGCGGCAGATCATCGAGCGTTTCCACGACGGCCTGGCGTGGCTGAGCCAGATCTCCCTGTTCCTCATGCTGGGCGTGCTGGTCTCGCCCGATACGCTGGTGCGCGTGGCCTTGCCGGCCCTGGTGGTGGCCGTGGCGCTGATCCTGGTGGCGCGGCCCCTGGCCGTCACCCTGTGCCTATCCTTCTTCGGCTTCGCCTGGAACGAGCGGCTGTTCATCTCCTGGGTCGGCCTGCGCGGCGCGGTGCCCATCTTCCTGGGCCTGCTGCCGGTGCTGTCCGGCCTGCCGGGGGCCGAAACCTATTTCGGCATCGCCTTCGCCGTGGTGCTGCTGTCCCTGCTGGCCCAGGGCTGGACCATCGGCCCGGCGGCGCGCCTGCTGGACGTGGAGATCCCGGCCGATCCCGAGCCGCCCGGCCGCGCCGACATCGACCTGCCGGTGGATGGGCCACAGCAACTG
This sequence comes from Nitrospirillum bahiense, assembly GCF_007828025.1. NCBI lineage: Bacteria > Pseudomonadati > Pseudomonadota > Alphaproteobacteria > Rhodospirillales > Azospirillaceae > Nitrospirillum > Nitrospirillum bahiense. Next base: position 23,855 of record NZ_VITO01000026.1, on the reverse strand, counting down.
GCCATGCTGACCGTGGCGCCGGAGAGCGAGGCGGCGGTGCGCGGCCTGGGCCGGCTGGTGGTGCCGGAATCCGTGCGCGTGCTGGCCATGATCCGCGAGGGCCATCCCGTGGCGCCGGAGGAGGTGCGCGTGCTCTACCCCGGCGACGCCGTGCTGGTGCTGGGCGAACCGGCGGCCCTGACCGCCATGGAACGCCTGTTCGGCCGTCGCGACCAAGGCCGCCGCGCCGCCGGGCTGGGCGATTTCCAGGTCAAGGGCGACACGCCGCTCGCCACCGTGGCCGGGCTTTATGGCTTTGAGGCGCCACACGTCGACGGCGACATCGCCATTGGCGAGCACCTGGCCCGCCGCCTGGGCCGCCGCGCCTCCGTCGGCGTGCGCCTGAAGGTGGGCGAGGTCGCGCTGATCGTGGCGTCCATGGACGAGACCCGGGTGACCGAAGTCGGCATCGACCTGACGCCCAACGAACGCCCCTGGACGCGCCTGCGCCAGGGCCTGAAAGGGCTCAGGCGCAGCGCCTGAGCCGCTCAACCGGGGCCCGGACCGGCCCCTTTGGGGCTACCCGCGATCAGGTCCTGGGCGCGTGCTTGTTCAGGATGCGCTGCAGGGTGCGGCGGTGCATCTTCAAGCGGCGCGCGGTTTCCGAGACGTTGCGGTCGCACTGCTCGAACACCCGCTGGATGTGTTCCCAGCGGACGCGGTCGGCCGACATGGGATGTTCCGGCGGCGGCGGCAGGGGGCCGTCGGTCAGCAAGGCGGCCTCGACCGCATCAGCGTCCGCCGGCTTGGGCAGGTAGTCGACGGCGCCAGCCTTCACGGCCGCCACGGCGGTGGCGATGTTGCCATAGCCGGTCAGCATGACGATGCGCGCCTCGGGCCGGGCGTCGCGCAGGGCCTTGACCACGTCCAGGCCGCTGCCGTCCGCCAGGCGCAGGTCGACCACGGCGTAGCGGGGGGCCGCTTCCTGCGCCACGTCCACGCCCAGGGCCACGCTGTCCACCGCCACCACGTCGAAGCCGCGCTTTTCCAGCGCGCGAGCCAGACGGATACGGAAGGGGGCGTCATCGTCCACCACCAGCAAACTGCGCGACGCGTCCCCGGTGAAGCCGAGGCGCATGGGATCGATCACGTCACCGGTCTCAACGTTCATTCTCGAAAACCCCTTATTTTCCGGCCATGCCGCAGGACGGTTGCAAACTTACCAACGCCCTTACTACGCCGTGTTTGGACGCTTCCGTGCGATTCCGACACGCGGCAAAAGGACGCCCCGTGATGGCCGGAGAGATGGACACGGGATTATGTCCATCCAAGGGCGGCAATACCCGATTGTCCACCATACGAAGGTTTCCCATTCTTTTGCGCCGTTCCGGCGGCTGGCGGCTTCGTCTTGCCCGGCCCCGTCACTGGGCCGCCGGCAGCGGCCCGCTCCAGTTCACGGTGACATGGGCGCCGGCGCCCACGGGCGTGCTGCCCGGCCGACCGTTGGCGTAGGAGACGACGGCGCCGGTGCGTTCCAGCAGGATCTGGGCGATGAACAGGCCCAGCCCCATGGTGCCGCCGCCGCCGGCGCGTACCGGCACCTGCTCCAGCCGCTCATCCCGGTCGGAAACATAGGGTTCGCCCAGCCGCTCCAGCAGGCTGACGGGGAAGCCGGGGCCGTCGTCGGCCACGGTCAGCACCAGGGCGGAGGGATCGCAATGCAGGGTCACGTCCACCCGGGTGGTGGCGAACTGCATGGCGTTCTGAAGGATGTTGCCCAGGCCGTGCTGCAGCTCGGGCGACAACGGCAGGGGAGAGGGCGCGCCCTCCTCCGCCCCGGTCACGGTGATTTCCAGCGCCACGTCCGCCCGGCGGTGGGGGGCGGCCACGGCCTCGATCACCTGCACGGGGCCCAGGGGGGCGTAGGGCTCCATCTCCCCCTCCGCGTCCGGGCGGCGGGCCAAGTCGGCCAGGATGACGCGGCAGCGGTCGGACTGGCTCTGCAGAAGCTGGATATCCTCCACCCAGGGGCTGTCGGGCGGCATGTCGCGGGCCAGTTCCTTGGCCACCACGGCGATGGTGCCCAGCGGGCTGCCCAACTCATGCGCCGCCGCCGCCGCCAGCGCGCCCAGGGCGGAAGCCTTCTGCGCCCGGGCCAGCGAGACCTGGCTGGCGATCAGGGCCTGCGACAGGTCGCGGCCGGACTGCGCCACCTTGTAGACGTAGGTGGCGATGAAGATGGCGGACAGGGTCAGGGCGGCCCAGATGCCCCCCAGATAGATGGGCGGCAAGGTGACGCCGTTGCTGGTCGGCCACGACAGGGGCATGGCCAGGACCCAGACCAGGGTGAGGCAGGCGGTGGTCAGCGTGGTCAGCCCCGTGACCAGCCGGCGCCCCAGCATGCTGGCCCCAACCATCAAGGGCGCCAGCACCAGCACGGCGAAGGGGTTCTCCAGCCCGCCGGTCAGCATCAGCAGCACGGTCAGCTGCACCGTGTCATAGCCCAGGAACAGCACCGCGCCCCGTTCGGTCAGGAAGGGGCTGCGCCGGCGCCGGGCGATGGCGTAGAGGTTGATCAGCAGCGACACCGCCGTCACCGCCAGGGCGGGCAGCAGCGGGATGTCGATGCCCACCAGGTCTTCCACCGTCAGCAGGGTGACGGTCTGGCCGGCGATGGCGATCCAGCGGATGGTGTTGAGGGTGCGCAGGTTGATGCGGGCGGTGGCCCAGCGCCCGCCGCCCACCGGCCGCGCCTCGTCCGTGTCGTCGTCCGCCGTTCCTGTCCACGCCTGCCGCGTCATCGACCTGATCGTCCTGGGTGAAAATGGACCTGGATAAACCAGCGGCAACCATGCCGGGCGTCAAGCTATAGCGCACGGGCCACGGCGTCGCACCTGTCGCCGTCGACAGTTCCGTTCAGCCCCTTGCCCCCGGCCGCCGGGCGTTGATAATTGCTCCAGGAAGGGCGGCATCTCGCCCCTGCCGGTGGAGAACGATCCTTGGAAAGCCAGCGCAAATTCGCGGTGCAGAAGCCCCAGGGCAAGAAATGGGAAACCCTGGCCCTGGTCGACAATCTGTCGGCCGGCAAGCGGGAGTTCAGCGAAGCGGTGCGCAGCCACGGCCGGGGCTATGTCCGGCTGATCCAGGTGGATTTCGAGAGTGAGGAGGCGCTGTCCAACTACGACTGGCGCCTGGTGGAACTGCACGACCCCTACAAGGGCAAGGGCCGGCCCAAGCCCACCGTGGTGGCGGGATCGGAACGCCCCATCAAACCCAAGAAGGGCAAGGGCCCGGGCGAGAAGGTGGCGGTGCCCATCCGCACCTGGATGCTGGCCTGCCTGGTGGCGGTGGCCGTGGGCGTCATGTGGGTGCTGACATATCACCGGCCGTGAGTTCTCAAACTCCGCATGACGTATGGAAAGCTCCAAGCTTAGCTACGAAAGGCCTAGCCTACATCGAGCCGTCCAATGTGAACTCGGCATATTCGTGATCGACCACCGTCGCGAAAGTCCAACGCCCATTCCGTTCCTCGAAAACGAGACTGGCACCATCGGGCGACGCCCGTAGCCCATCGCGCGTCAATGTGGCGTCCATATAAGCGGTAAGGCCGAACTTCATCCTCTCAAGCCGATATGTGGATACGTCGCCGCCTCGGCGTATGGTGCCATCCGCCAGCACAATCGAACCGCAGCAGACGCTGCTGTACGTTCCGTTCACAAAAGCTGGACTTGGCTGACCGCTTCTTTTGACGAAGTAGATAAGGGCGACCAGGAGCGCCAAGCCGATGAAAGCCACATCTTTAACGCGCCCTTTGTTCCATGCGGTCCATTCCAACCGTGATCTCCATCGTTCTCACGATAGCAGGCGCATATCATGACACTGGCAGGATAACCCCAGCAGAGCGCCGGTCGCCCCCTGCTCCGACCTAATGGAGCAGGGGGCATCGTCATCAATGCGTCGCCCGGCCCTCGCCGCCGCGCGTGGACACGCCGGCCTCGGCGAAGGTGGCCATGCCGGTGTGGCAGGCGACGGCGGCCTGCAGCAGGGGCAGGGCCAGGGCGGCGCCGGAGCCTTCACCCAGGCGCATGCCCAGGGTCAGCAGCGGCTCCTGGCCGATAGCGTCCAGCAGGCGGCGGTGGGCCGGCTCGGCCGACAGGTGGCCGACGATGCAATGGTCCAGGGCGCGGGGGTCCAGCTTGTACAGCACGGCGGCGGCGGCCGTGCAGGCGTAGCCGTCCAGCACCACGGGCGTGCGGGCCATGCGGGCCGCCATGATGGCGCCGACGATGGCGGCCAGCTCATAGCCGCCCAGGGCGCGCAGGACATGCAAGGGATCGCTGAGCAGGTCGGCGTTGGCCGCCACGCCCGCCGCGACCACGGCGGCCTTGCGCGCCATGCCCTGGGCATCCAGGCCGGTGCCGGGGCCCACCCAGTCCTCGGCATTGCCGCCGAACAGGGCCAGGCACAGGGCGGCCGCCGCGGTGGAATTGCCGATGCCCATCTCCCCCAGGCACAGCACGTCGATGCCGGTTTCCACCGCCATCATGCCGTAGGCCATGGCCCGGGCGCAGGCCTCCTCGCTCATGGCGGGGCCGTGGGTGAAGTCGGCGGTGGGGTTGTCCAGGTCCAGTTCATAGACGCGCAGGTCGGCGTCGGCCTGGCCGCACAGCTGGTTCACCGCGGCACCGCCCTGGGTGAAGTTGTGCACCATCTGCGCCGTCACCGCCGCCGGATAGGCCGACACGCCCAGCGCCGCCACGCCGTGGTTGCCGGCGAACACCGCCACGCGCGGATGCTGCACCCGGGGGGGCGTGCGGCCCTGCCAGGTGGCCAGCCATTCCGTCAGGCTTTCCAGCCGGCCCAGGGCGCCGCGCGGCTTGGTCAGCTGCACCTCGCGCTGCATGACGGTGGTGGCAGCCTCCAGATCCGGGCCCGGCAGGTCGGCCAGGACGCGGCGGAATTCGTCGAAGGAGGGGATGTCGCTCATGATGCTCCGGCCCGATAATGGGACCCGCGATCAGGCGCCGGAGTGGCGCTGGCGGGCGGACGGGACTTCCCGTATACCGGAACCATGACTGATGCAACGGGGCCGCGCCTGGGCGGTGTCTTCGCCGAATTCATAGCCGCCGTGATCTTTTTGACGCGGCTGCCCATCCGTTGGCGCGGGGCCTGGCCCCAGGACCTGGATTCCCGTGCCCTCACCTGGTTCCCCATCGTCGGCACCCTGATCGGCGCCGTGGGCGGCTTGGTCTATTGGGGGCTCAGCAGCGTCAACGTCCCGCCCCTGCTGGCGGCCCTGCTGACGGTGGGCGCGCTGATGGGCCTGACCGGCGCCCTGCATGAGGACGGCCTGGCCGATGTGGCCGACGGATTCGGCGGCGGGCGCGACCGCGAGGCCAAGCTGACCATCATGAAGGACAGCCGGGTGGGCACCTATGGCGCCGCCGCCCTGGTGCTGAGCGTCGCCGCCCGCACCCTGGCCCTGGCCGCCATCGCCAGCCCGCACCACGTGGCCGTGGCCCTGATGGGCGCGCACGCCTATTCCCGCGCCTTCCTGCCGGGCATGAAGCTGTTGTTGCCGGAGGCGCGGCTGGTGGGCAACAGCGCCAATGTGGGCAAGCCCAACAGCGCCCGCGCCCTGGCGGCGCTGCTGGCCGGCTTCGTCCTGGCGGCCACCACCCTGACCAAGCTGCCGCTGGACGGCGGCATGACCCGCCTGGCCATCCTGGCGGTGGCGGCCGGCGGCGTCCTGGTCGTGGGGCAGCTGGCCCGGCGCCAGGTGGGCGGCATCACCGGCGACGTGCTGGGGGCGACGGAACAGGTGGTGGAGATCCTGTTCCTGGTGGCCGTGACCGGCGCCCTGGGCGGTTCCGTCACCATGCCATGACCACGTCCTTCCCCCCCTCAGCACCTCCCCCCTTGGCGACGCCCCCGTTGGCGAAGACGGTGCGGTGGTGGTGGGTGCGCCACGCCCCCCTGGCACAGCCGCATCAGATCGCCGGACAGGCCGATGTGGAGTTGGCCCTGTGGCCGGGCTCCAGCGCCCAGCTGACGGCGGCGCGCCTGCCCACCAGCGCCGTGTGGCTGGCCAGCCCCCTGGGCCGCACGCGGGAGACGGCCGCGCGCCTGGCGGCCCTGGTTCCCGCCGCCCCGACTGAGCCGGCGACCGATCCCCGGCTGATGGAACAGCATTTCGGCGCCTGGCAGGGCCACAGCTACGCCGAGCTGGAGGATGCGGGCGACCCACACCTGGCCCCCTTCTGGGCCGACCCAGCCAGCGTCGCCCCGCCCGGCGGCGAGAGCTTCGCCGAGGTGTGCCGCCGCGTCGCCGGGGCGGTGGAGGAGTGGAGCACCCGGCAAACCGGCGACCGCGACATTATCTGCATCAGCCACGCCGGCCCGGTGCGCGCCGCCATCGCCCAAGCCCTGGCCCTGACGCCCGCCACGGCCCTGTCGCTGGACGTGGCGCCCCTGTCGCTGACCCGCCTGGACCGCATCGCCACCGCCAATGGCCCCGTCTGGGCCGTGCGCTGGGTGAACCGCATCCCCTGACCCAACCTTGCCGCACGGCCGCCTTACTTCGCCTTTAGGGTCACCCCCACGGTGTCGGCGGCTTGGGGCCTGATGAGGCGTGCCCGTCTGGGGGCGCCCGACTGGGCCATGGGCGGCGGCATCCAGATATGGTAGGAATTCTGCCAACAACATCAAAAGATGGTTCAGCCACGCTGAACCCCGACTAATGAGGATGAGGAAGATGATCGATCGGCGGCAGGTGTTGGCGGGTGCGGCGGCGGGCGTGGCGCTCGCGCTGGGAACCGCGATGCCGGCGCGAGCGGAGGTGACGGAGGCGCAGCTGATGGTGGAGCGCGCGCGGCTGACCGCCATGACCCTGCTGGGCGATCCGCAATACGCCCCGCTGAAGAACCTGCTGGGCCGGGCCAAGGGCGTGCTGATCCTGCCCAACGTCATCCAGGCCGGCTTCTTCCTGGGTGGGGGCGGCGGCACCGGTGTGCTGGTGGCGCGCGGCACCGACGGGTCGTGGAGCGGCCCCGCCTTCTACACCATGGCCGAGGCCAGCTTCGGCCTGCAGTTCGGCGGCCAGCAGGCGCAGATGATGCTGGTGATCATGACCGACAAGGGCCTGAACGCCGTCATGGACCGCAGCGTGAAGCTGGGCGCCGACGCCAAGGTGGCGGTGGGTGAGCTGGGCACCCAGGTGGGCGCCGGCTATGGCGTGGGCGTGGATGCCGACATGTACGTCTACGCCAAGACCAGCGGCCTGTTCGGCGGCCTGGCCGTCGACGGCTCGGTCATCACCCCGCGCAAGGAATGGAACGATATCTTCTATGGCCAGCAGACCACGCCCGAGCAAATTCTGCTGGACCGCGCGTTCTTCCGCCCGGAAGCCCAGGCTTTGGCGAGTGTGCTGAGCGGTAGTTGAGGGATATCGGGATCGCCTCGGGCGCCCACCGGCGCCTGAGGACCTCTCACGCCCACACCAGCGCCAGCAGCGCGATACACACGGCCAGCAGGCCGGCGGCGGCGGTCAGGGCCACGACGGCGCGCATGTCGCTGGCGTCGACACGAGCGCGGCCGGTGCCCAGCCAGTCCTCGTAGACCACCATCTCGCCCTCCTTGCGCGGCCCGGCCAGGGCAAGGTTCAGGGCGCGGGCCACGGCGGCCAGGGGCAGGGCGGCCGTGCCCTGGATATGCTGGGTGCGCAGGGCGGCCAAGGCCGTGCCCGGGCGGCTGCCGGGCACCATCAGGCAGCCGGCGGCCAGGAACAGCACGGTCAGGCGCGCCGGCACCCAATCCATGACCAGCAGCGCGCGCCGCGCCGGCCGGCCAAAGGCGGCGTAGCGCGGTGAGGTGTGGCCCACCGTCACCGCCACCGTCTCCACCGTCACCCAGATCATCAGGCCGGGGAGGTCGAACAGCGCGAACCAGAACAGCGGCGCCACCAGGCCGCGGCTGACCTGGCCCACCAGCGCCTCCATCCCCGCCCGCAGCACGGCGTGACGGTCCATGGACCAGACGGGTTTGTGGGTCAGCGGCGCCACCGCCTGGCGCAGCGCCTCTTCATCCGCCGCCGTGGCGGCCGCCAGCAGGCCCCGCATGGTGACCAGCAGACGGCCGAAAAGCAGCGCCCGCGTCACCAGCAGCAGCGACAGCAGCCAGGCCACGCGCACATGCGCGGCGGCGATGGTCAGCACCAGGGCCGCCAGGCCCACGCCGCCGCCCAGGATGAGGATCAGCAGGGCGCCCCGCGCCAGGCGCACGCTATCCAGCCGCTCGATCCGGTTCAGCCGCTTGTCGGCCCAGCGCACCGCGCCGGCCAGCTGGCTTTGCGGCGTCGCCAGCCAGCGGTCCACAGCGGGGAAGCCGGCGATGAAGGCGTTCAGCACCAGGGCCAGCGCCAGCAGCAGCAGCGATTCCGCCCGGGGCGGGGCGAACGGCAGGGGAATCATGTCCGTCTACCGGGCCTGAAGCTGGCCAGCGTGAACGACGGCAGCCGGTTCGACAGGCCGCGCAAACCGCCGCCTGCCTCCGCCCCGCCCGCCGGCGGTTCCGGCGGCGGCAGGAAGCCCAGCGTCTCGGCCGCCGCACTGCGCGCGGCGCTGCCAGGCACCCGCCAGACCAGGGTGTCGAAGCCGCCGCAATGGCTGCACAGCGCCCCCCAGGCGGGGTTCACGCCGCCGCAGGCCTGGCATACCCAGGCGGGATCGGGGGCGGCCTTGGCCGCCTGGGCCAGGTGGCCGCGCTCCTCGGCACCCTGGCCATGCTCCGCCGTCGCCAGCGCCGCCAGGCGGCGATAGACGCGCGCGCTGGACCGCAGGGCCAGGGCGCGGGTCAGGTGGCCCCGCGCCAGGCCCCACAGGCGCGCCTCGGTCGCAGCGTCGGCCAGGGCGACGTGGGCCTCCGGCACGCTGGCATCCAACGCCACCAGTGCCTCCAGCCGCTTCACCCGCGCCAGCGGGTCGGCGGCATCGCCCGCCTTCTCACCCGCCGTGCCCCAGGCGGCGGCCAGCTCGGGATGGGGTGCCAGCCGCCAGGATTGTTCCAGGGCGCGGGTGGCGGCACGGGCGGCCCCGGTGGCCGCCAGCAGGCGCGCCGCCTGCACCGCCGCCGGCACGGAGGCGGGCTCCAGATCGTGGGCCTTGCGCGCCAACGCCAGCGCCTGATCCTGGTTGCCGTCAGCCTCCGCCGCCCGGCTGCGTTCCACCAGCAGGGCGGCGCGGTGGCGGCGCAGGGCTTCCGCCGGCAGGGCCTTGGCCGCCGTCAGGGCGTCCAGCGTGGCCGCCGCGGCGGTCCAGTCGCCGGCGCGCGCCTGCAGGTCGAACTGGGTCAGCAGGGGCCAGCGCGCCTTGGGCTTCAGGGCGACCGCCTCCTGCACCAGGCCCAGCGCCCGCTGGGTCTGGCCGGCGGCCAGCGCCTGCAGGGCCAGGCCGCGCAGGCCGACGAAGGCCATGTCCGGCTGCTTCAGCGCCGCGCCACGCTCGCGCATGGCGGTGAAATGGCCGGCCGCCGCCGCCTCGTCCCCCGCCAGTTGCGCCGCCTGGGCGGACAGCAGCAGGGTCAGCGACGGTTCGTTCAGCAGGCCGTCGGCCTTGGCGGCCAGGCGGCCGGCGCCGGCGCCGTCCCCGCTGGCCACCGCCAGGAAGCCCCGGCCGAGGGCCTGGTATCCCCGCGTGCGCCGGCTGGTGCGGCGCCCCGCGCCGAAGCGCCCGGGGCTGCGCCACACCAGCACGAAAAGGCGCACCAGGATGTAGGCCACGACCGCCAGCAGCAGCAGGGCCACGGCCACCACGCCCACCTGGGTCTGGATGATGTAACCCTGCCAATCCAGCCGCAGGGTGCCCGGCCGCTGCGCCACCCAGACGGCCAGCGCGATGACCAGGCCCAGGCGCAGCAGGAACCACAGCGTCCGCCTCATGGATGGCCCCCATCAGCCGGCTGGGGCTGCGCAGGGGCGCCCCCCTCGGTCGGCACCGGTTCCGCCGGCTTGGCATCCTCAGGCTTGGCCGCCTCGCCCTTGCCGGCGTCGGAGGACGGAGCGGGCGCGCTTTCGGCCGGTCGTTCCTTAGGAGGCGGCAGGCCGGCCTGCACGTCGCTGACGGCGCGGCGCGAGAGCCGGTTCATGGCGTCATCGGCGCTCAGCCGCGCCTGGGCGTCGCGCAGCCAGGCCTGGACCTCGGGTGCGGCCGCCGGCGGGCCGGACAGGGCCGACATTTCCGCCACCGCCGTGCCGATGTCGCCCCGGTCCAGCGCGGCGCCGGCGCGCGACACCACCGCGTCGGGCGCGTTGCCCTCGATACGGCCGTCCTTGCGGCGAATGGTGACCAGGGCCTTGATGTGGCCCCACAGCTGTTGCAGCCAGTCGGCCCCTTCCGGCACCTGGGCCGCCTGCTGGGCGGCGGTGGCGGCGCGGTCGAAGCCCTCGCGCAGCGCCACGGGGCCGGCCAGTCCGGTGGCCTGGCTTTGCGCCAGCCGATCCAGCGCCTGGCGCAGGGCATCGTCCTCCGGCGCCAGGCTGCGCACCGCCGACAGCTCCACCCCATAGGGCCGGCCGGACAATAAGGCCGCCTGCAGCTGGTTGGTCGCCACCAGCAGCGCCTGGCCGCGACCGGCGGCGGCGGTCTGCGCCGCCAGGCGGCCGCTCAATTCCTCCCGCTGCTGCGCCGACTGGGCCAGCGCCTGTTCCAGCGCCCGCTGCCGATCGGTCAGGCGGTTGAACTGGTCCGTCATCTGCTCCAGCCGGGCGGCCAGGGCGGGATCCGGGGTCGCCGGAGCCGCGGTACCGTCGGTGCCCACGACCGGGGCGGCAGCCAGTTTGGCCTTCAGGTCGGCCACCTCCTGCTCCAGCGTCTGCTGGCGCTGGCCGGCAGCGTTCAGGCGGCGGGCCATCTCGGCCAAGGTCGCCTCCGTCCCCGCCTGCTCCGCTGACTGCGCCGGCTGGGCGGACCCCGATTGGCCGATCGGTAGGGCGGCGGGCAGGCCGGCGCGGCTCAGCCACGGGTCCAGGACGCCGGCGCGGTACAGCGACCAGCCGCCGGCCCCCAGCGCCGCCAGGGAGATCAACAGGGCAAGGGCCGACACGGCCCCCCCGCCCCGGCGTGGCGGCGGGGCGGCTGGCCGGGGCGCGTCGCGGCGGATGGCGTCAGGCTTGGGTACCTCCCTGCGCGGGGCGTCCACCTGGGGCGATTCCGCCTTGGGGGCGTCCGTCTTTGGCAATTCCATGCGGGGGCGATCCGCGCGGAAGGTCTCGCCCAGTGGCGGTGGGAGCGGCGGCGGGGAGGGCGGCACGGCGTCGTCCGGCCGGGCGCCCAGGCGATAGCTGCTGGCGGGGGCCGGCGTCTCCCTATCCAGAGAGGGCTGGTCGGCGAGCGGCGCGGGGCCAGGCGGCAGGGGACGATCGTCCGGCCCCGGCAGCGCGATGACTGCAGTGGCGGACAGGCTGGCGGGCGTCTCGGGCGCGCCCATCACGGCATCCAGCTCGGCGGCTTCCAGGACCAGCCCAAGGCGCGATGCCGCCGCCTCCAGGTCGGCGCGGCGGTTGGGTGGGATATGACCGCGCTTTTTCCAGCCTTGAACAGTGGTCACAGGAATGCCCAGCTTGGCCGCCATGGGCCGGATGCCGCCGAACCGTTCGACGATGGCGTCCACCTGCGGATTGACGCCCGCCTGGGCCAAACCGCCTTGTCCTATAGCAGGGGCGGGTCCCGTGCCGGGGGTGGGGGACCGGGCGTCCGAACCTTCACCGCTCATACGGCGATCCTTTCATCCTAAAAAACGCGTCCAGGCCCGTCGGGCGCCAGGGCCAGCAGGTCCAACAGGGCGGCCTGGTTGGGATGGGCGGCCACGGCGACATGGCGGAACAGGGGGGCGTCTCCCAGGGCGCCCGCCACCGCCGGGCTGAGGCACAGGGCTGAAACGGCGCCCAGATCGGCGCCGCCCTGTACCGCAAGGTTAACAAACGTACGCGCCGACCGGGGAGAAAAAAGCAGCACATGGTCAACCGCGCCGGCCACCAACGCGTCGCGGACGCCGGGTAGCAGGGTGTCCGCCGCCACCGCGCGGTAGAGAACCAGGCGCCGGGCGGTGAAACCCTGGGCCGCTAAGGCGCCGGCGGGATCGCCCGCCACGTCGGCTCCCGCAGCGTGCAGCAGCAGACCCGCTTCGGGCCGGGTTTCAGCCGCCACCAGGCGAACCAGGTCGTCCGCGTCACCGGCGGCGGACCGCACGGCGGTGAAACCCAGTTCGCGCGCCGCGGCGGCGGTGCGGTCGCCCACTGCGTACAGGGGCCACGTACGGGGCGCGCCCTGCCGGGCCAGGGCCCGTACGCCGTTGACGCTGGTGATCAGCACGGCCTGCACATGCGGCGGCAGGGCAACGTCCATGTCCTCCACCGTAAGCAGCGGGTCGATCAGGACGTCGTGGCCCAGGGCCGCCACGGCCGCCGCCGTGCGGTCGGCCTCCGGCTGGGGGCGGGTGATGAGGACGGTGGCCATGGGTGCCGCCCCGTCCCGCCGTCAGGACGCGGTGAAGATGCCGGGCGGCAGGCGGCCCTTCAGCTCGGCACCCGCGTCCAGGCCGGCGGCCCGCGCATCACTGGCCAGGAAGCGGCGGCTGGTGGTGACGATGGTGCGGCCGTCGGGGCTGAGCGCCATGGCCTCCATATTCATGCTGCCGTCGGCCAGCACCCGCGCCAGCGCGGCGATGGGGGTGCGGCAGGACCCGTCCAGGGCCGTCAGCACCCCCCGCTCCGCCGTCACGCGCAGGGCGGTGTCGGCGCAGTTCAGCGGAGCGAGCAGGCGGTTGGTCGCGGCGTCGGCGATGCGGGCCTCGATGCCGATGGCGCCTTGGGCCACGGCGGGCAGCATCACGTCCGCCTCCAGCACCGCCGTCACCTTGTCGGCCAAGTCCAGGCGCCGCAGACCGGCCATGGCCAGCAGGGTCGCGTCCACCTCGCCCTCCGCCAGCTTGCGCAGGCGGGTCTGCACATTGCCGCGCAGGGGCACCACGGTCAGGTCGGGGCGGCGGGCCAGCACCTGCGCCTGGCGCCGCAGGCTGGCGGTGCCGACAACGGCGCCCGCCGGCAATTCCATCAGCGTGGCGCCGTCGCGGCTGAACCAGGCGTCGCGCGGATCCTCGCGCGGCAGCAGGCAGGTGATGTCCAGCCCCGCCGGCAGCACCGTGGGCACGTCCTTCATGGAATGGACGGCCAGGTCGATCTCCCCCGCCAGCAAGGCGTCCTCGATCTCCTTGGTGAACAGGCCCTTGCCGCCGGCCTCCGCCAGGGTGCGGTCCAGGATGCGGTCGCCCGTCGTCTTGATGACGACGATCTCGATGGCGCCGGGCACGGCAAGGTGGGGATGGGCCGCCCCCAGCCGGTCGCGCGTCTCATGCGCCTGGGCCAGGGCCAGGGGGCTGCCCCTTGTTCCGATACGCAGGGGCGTGCCGATGCGGAGGGGAGCCTGTGGAGTATGGGAGGGCGTCGCGGTCGTCATGCTTGCCTGTCTATCCCCCTTTGCGGTTGCGGGAAAGGGCCCGGTCGGTGACAACGGCGGAAATGATGCCGATTTGATATGGCTTAGGTCCGGCGCATGCCGGATGGCCCAAGGGTTTTGAGTGATGATCGTCCTGGGTATCGAGACCAGTTGTGATGAAACCGCCTGCGCCATCGTCGATGACGCGCGGGGCATCCGCGCCAACGTCGTGCTGTCGCAGTTGGACGAGCATCGCCCCTATGGCGGCGTCGTGCCGGAGGTGGCGGCCCGCGCCCACCTGCATTACCTGGACGGCCTGATCCGGCAGGCGCTGGATGAGGCGCACCTGGATCTGGGCCAAGTGGACGCCATCGCCGCCACCGGCGGGCCCGGCCTGATCGGCGGGGTGATCGTCGGCGTCATGACGGCCAAGGCCATGGCAGCGGCGCGCGGCCTGCCCTTCGTCGCCGTGAACCACCTGGAAGGCCACGCCCTGACGGCGCGCCTGACGGACGACGTGCCCTTTCCCTACCTGCTGCTGCTGGTATCGGGCGGGCACTGCCAGTTGTTGGAGGTGGAAGGCGTGGGCCGGTACCGCCGCCTGGGCACCACCATCGACGACGCGGTGGGCGAGGCCTTCGACAAGACGGCCAAGCTGCTGGGCCTGGGCTATCCCGGCGGCCCGCTGCTGGAGAAGGCCGCACAGAAGGCCACCAACCCCGGCCGCTTCGACCTGCCAGCCCCGATGAAGGGGCGGCCAGACTGCGACTTCTCCTTCTCCGGCCTCAAGACCGCCGTGCGCCGGCATGTGGAACAGCTGGGCACCCCGACGGAGGCCGACGTGGCGGATCTGGCCGCCGCCTTCCATCACGCCGTGGGGCAGTCGCTGCTGGACCGCTGCGACCGCGCCATCAAGGCCTTCAAGGGCCGGCATCCCGCCGATGAACAAGGAGGGGGCAGGCACCTGGTGGTGGCCGGCGGTGTCGCCGCCAACAAGTATCTGCGGGAGCAGTTGGCCAAGCTGGCGGCCAAGCGCGGCCTGACCTTCACCGCCCCGCCCCTGGCCCTGTGCACCGACAACGCCGCCATGATCGCCTGGGCGGGATTGGAACGCTTCCGCCTGGGCCAGACCGACGGCCTGGACTTCGCCCCCCGCCCTCGCTGGCCGCTGGACCCGACCGCGAAGCCGATGAAGTTCGCGGGGGTGAAGGCGTAAGCGCCGCGTCAGTTGGCGCTATTGCTCGGACGAATCAGACACTCCGCCGGAATGCCCCATTCGCGGTTGAGCTTCCATGCCATTTCCATGGTCAAGGACCGTTTGCGGGACAGGATTTCGGATGCCCGGGATCGTGACCCCAAAAGGACGGACAGGTCGCGCTGGCTGTAGCCCCGGGCCTGCATCTGGAACTTGATGGCGTCCACCGGGTCGGGGACCTCGATGGGCCAATGCTTCGCCTCATAGTCGGCGATGACCAAGGCGAGCAAATCGAAGTCGTCCGCTTCCACCGTGCCCGGGGCGGGTTCGTTTTCAAAGAAGCGCTCAATGTCGGCCAAGGCCTGTTCGTAGTCCGCTTCGGACCGTAGGGGGCGGATGTTCATCACACAGTCTCCGCATCAATCTTGTCGTATTCGGCATGCGTTCCGATAATTTCACCAGAACGCGCCCGAACGTGTAGGACACATGGACGATCAGGCGGAATTTGTTGCCGCCTAGATCAAAGATCACCCGGTTATCCCCCACGAAATCCACGGTCGAACCGAACTGCGCCTTGATGTCGGCGGGGCCGGCCCACTCAGCCCTGGTGGCCATTGCGTACCATCCCCGAATGGAAGCTTCCGCCCGGGGATGTTTTTCCCAGAACTGGCGTAGCGTACGCAGGGCTATGACTTGCATGATCCAACCACAACCTGTTCCCGGACCGGGAACAAGTGGCGTTCCCGGTCCGGGAACATCCTTGCCCCTGAGACCATGTCCTTGATAGCGCGTCGCTAGGCCGGTGCCCCGCCACCATCGGCGAAGGCAGCCTCCCTCAATGCGCGGTGCTGGTGAACACCTGTTCCGCACCGCCCTTCTTGAAGACGACGCCGCCCTTCATCACGAAGTCGACCTTGCCCATCAGCATGATGTCCTTGGTCGGGTCGCCGGGAACGGCGACGAT
Organism: Nitrospirillum bahiense; assembly: GCF_007828025.1. NCBI lineage: Bacteria > Pseudomonadati > Pseudomonadota > Alphaproteobacteria > Rhodospirillales > Azospirillaceae > Nitrospirillum > Nitrospirillum bahiense. The sequence continues at coordinate 8,230 of NZ_VITO01000026.1, read as the reverse complement.
GTCGGCGTACTTGCCGGCGGCAACGCTGCCGATATCCTTATCCTTCTTCAGCAGGGTGGCGGCGTTGATGGTCGCCATCTGCAGGGCGTACATCGCCGGCATGCCCACCTGGACCAGCAGGGGGAAGTCCTTCCAGTTCTCACCGTGCGGGTAGACGCCGGCGTCGGTGCCATAGGCGAACTTCACCCCGGCCTTGTAGGCGTCGCCCACCGTCTTCATCAGCTGCGGGCCCACCAGCAGGGCCTTGGCCTGCACCGCCGGCGGATAGGCGTGGGGGTTGCCCTTGGCCTTCTCCGTCACATAGGTGCCCGTGTAGATGGTGGGCACGTAGTAGGTGCCGTGCTCCTTCATCAGCTTCATGTCCTGGGCGTCCATGAAGGTGCCGTGCTCGATGCTGTCGGCGCCGGCGACGACGGCGCGGCGGATGCCCTCCGCCCCGTGGGCGTGGACGCCGACGATGTAGCCGTACTCATGCGCCGCGGCGACCAGGGCCTTGGTCTCCTCCTCCGTCAGCTGGCTGTTGTCGACGCTGCCCGACAGGTCCAGCACGCCGCCGGTGGTCATGATCTTGATGGTGTCGACGTTCTGCTTGTAATGCTCGCGCACCGCCTTCCAGGCGTCGGCCGTGCCGTTGATGATGCTGTCGTGCGCGCCGACGTCGGGCTGCAGGTCCATGCGCAGGCCATCGCCGTCGTCGGCATGGCCGCCGGTGGAGCCGATGGCGGGACCGGCCGTGAGGATGCGCGGGCCGGCCACCCAGCCCTTGTTGATCTGGTCGCGCAGGGCCACCGTCTCATAATGGCTGTCGCCCAGGTTGCGCACGGTGGTGAAGCCGCCCAGCAGGGTGCGCTTGGCCCACACCGTGCTGCGCACCACCCAGTCGGCCAGGTTGAAGTGCAGCATGTCGCTGTAGACGGTGGGGGTGAATTCGTTGCTGAGATGGACATGGGCGTCGATGAGGCCGGGCAGGCAGGTCTCCCCCGCCAGTTCAACCACCTCGGCCTCAGGCCGGGTGATATAGCCGGAGACCACCTCGGTGACGCGGTCGCCCTGGATGACCACGCTGCTCTGGCCCAGCATCTTGCCGGCCACCGAGTCAAGCAACGCCGGGCAGTGCAGCACCACCGGCTTGGGCGCCGGGGCGGCGTCCTGGGCGTGCGCGCCCAGTGGGGCCAGCGCGCAACCGGCCAGCAGGGCAAAGGAATAGGCGGCGCGGCGGGCGCGGCCCGCCGTCGTCATGGTACCAACAGCCATTTCGGCATCCCCTTATTCAGAAGCCATGTCCCTGTTTCACCCGCCGGTTCACCGCCCGGTCGGCTGGGCGCCACGGTATCATCGCCTCGGCACCGCCGCCACCGGCCCATTGCGGAAGCCGGCCCATCCGGGGTAAGCCAAGGCCAGCAATCGCTTATGACGTCCGGAGGGGATGGAGATGCAGCGGATCGGTGTCATCGGGGCGGGCGCCTGGGGCACGGCGCTGGCCATGGCCGCCCGCCGGGCCGGGCGTGACGTGGTGCTATGGGCGCGCGAGCCCGAAGTGGTGGCCACCGTCAATGGCAGCCACGAGAACACCCCCTTCCTGGCCGGCGTGGCGCTGGACCCCGCCATCCGCGCCACTGGCGACCTGGCGGAGGCCGTGCGGGCCGACGCTGTGCTGCTGGTGACGCCGGCGCAGCATATCCGCACCACGACGGCGAAGCTGAAGCCCCTGCTGGTCAGTGGCACACCGGTGGTGCTGTGCGCCAAGGGTATCGAGATCGCCACCGGCAGCCTGATGACCGAGGTGACGGCCGGCGAGTTGCCCGGCACGCCGCTGGCCGTGCTGTCCGGCCCCACCTTCGCCGCCGAGGTGGCGCGGGGTCTGCCCACCGCCGTGACCCTGGCTTGCCGCGACGCGGGCCTTGGCCAGCGCCTGGCCCAGGCCCTGGGCAGCCTAACGTTCCGCCCCTATGCCAGCGACGACCTGGTGGGGGCGGAGATCGGTGGGGCGGTGAAGAACGTGCTGGCCATCGCCTGCGGCATCGTCGCCGGGCGCGCCCTGGGCGACAACGCCCGCGCCGCCCTGATCACCCGCGGACTGGCGGAGATCGCCCGCCTGGGCCAGTCGCTGGGCGCCAGGCCGGAAACCTTCATGGGCCTGTCCGGCCTGGGTGACCTGACGCTGACCTGCGGCAGCCTGCAGTCGCGCAACATGTCGCTGGGCCATGCCCTGGGCCAGGGGCAGCCTCTGGCCACCATCCTGGCCGGCCGCAATTCCGTGGCGGAAGGGGTTTACACGGCGGAAGCCGTGGTGCGCCTGGCGGCCCGCCGGGGCGTGGACATGCCCATCTGTCAGGCGGTGGATGCCATCCTGAACCATGGTGCCGACGTCAACGCCACCATCCAATCCCTGTTGTCCCGCCCCCTCAAGCCCGAGGGCGCATAAGCCTTACCGGAGAGCCGTTCCCATGCACTTCGCCATCACCTGCACCGACAAGCCCGGCAACCTGGACCTGCGCCTGGCCACCCGGCCGAAGCACCTGGAATATCTGGATAGCCAGGTGGCCCATATCGTCGTGGCCGGCCCCCTGCTGGACACCGAGGGCAAGAACCCCGTGGGCAGCCTGTTGGTGGTGGATTTCCCCGACGAAGCTGCCGCCCAGGCCTTCGCTGCCGCCGACCCTTATGCCCAAGCCGGTGTTTTCGAATCCGTAACGATCCAACCCTTCCGCGTCGTTTATCCGAAGGCCTGATCGGCAGCACCGCCATCCCAGTTTTTCCCTAGGCTGCGCCCCCCGTTTAAATACAAGGGGGCCGCCGGAGATTTACGGGGAGCCGCAGGCGGACTGGAAGTCGAGGATAAGCCAAGCGGTCAGGTCGCCGCGTCCGGCGCCTGAGGGAACAAGGAAACAAGAGATGCCCTACTGGCTGGTGAAGTCGGAACCCTTCAAATATGCGTGGGACAAGTTCGTGGCCGACGGCCGCACCCATTGGGATGGCGTGCGCAATTACCAGGCCGCCAACAACCTGAAGGCCATGAAGGTGGGCGACCGCGCCTTCTTCTATCACTCCAACGAGGGGCTGGAGATCGTGGGCATCGCCGAGGTGGTGCGCGAGGCCTACCCCGACCCGTCGGATGAAAGCGGCCGCTTCGTCATGGTGGATCTGAAGCCGGTAATGCCGGTGAAGACGCCCCTGACGCTGAAGGAGATCAAGGCCGACCCCGAGCTGTCCAGCATGGCCCTGGTGCGCCAGTCGCGCCTGTCCGTCTGCCCCATCACGGATGCGGAGTGGAAAGGCGCCTGCCAGCGCATGGGCGTCGATGCCTGAGGCGGCCACCCCTCTGGCCCCCTCTCCCCTGTGCCGCCTGGCGGACATCGCCGATGGACAGGCGAAAGGGATCAATTGGGGCAGCGGCAGCGCGCGCGAGGAAATCCTGGTGGCCCGGCGGGGCGACCGGGCCTTCGCCTATCACAACCGCTGTCCCCATGTCGGCACCACCCTGGACTGGACGCCCGACCAGTTCATGAGCGCCGACGGCCGTCACCTGCAGTGCGCCACCCACGGCGCCCTGTTCCGGGTGGAGGATGGCCTGTGCATTCACGGCCCCTGCGCCGGCCGCAGCCTGACACCGGTGCGGGTGCGCGTCGAGGACGGCGCCGTCCATCTGGACGGCTGATCAGGCGCCACCGATATAGGCCGCCAGTTCCTCCGGCGCGCCGGCGGGAAACGCCTCCTTCAAGTAATCCAGGAAGGCTGAGACTCGCGCGCTGAGCAGCCGCCGCGAGGGGTAGAGCGCCCACAGGGCGATCTCCGGCCCCTCCACATCCCCCCAATGCACCAGCGTGCCGGCGGCCAGGTCGTGGCTCACCAGGGAAATGGGCAGCCGCGCGGCGCCGACGCCCGCCCGGACGGCATCGCGGACCATGACCAGCGACGACAGGCGCAGCACCGGGTCCACCGCGATGCGCGCCCGACCCGCCGGCCCCACGACATCCCAGGTCCCGCCCCCGCCCGCCGGCCCCCGCACCACAGCCGGAACCACGCGGTCATCCGCTGGCCGGTCGAGGTGGGGCCGGGCCAGATGCGGACTGGCGACGACGACCAGGCGGTCACGCAGGAAGCTGCGCCCGACCAGGCTTTCGTCCGGATCGGGGTTCACCCGGATCACCAGGTCGTAGCCTTCCTCCACCATGTCGACGGGCCGGTCCTCCGTCGTGACCTCCAACCGGACGTCGGGGTATTTCAGCGCGAAGCCGGCGGCGATCCTGCCCATGGCGGTCTGCGAGAACAGCAGCGGCGCGCTCACCCGCAGCCGCCCCCGCGGCCGGTCCCCGCCCGAGGCAATCGCCGCCGCCGTCTCATCCAGTTCGGTCAGCAGCGCGCCCGTCCGCTGGAACAGGGCCCGCCCCTCCTCCGTCAGCTTCAGAAGCCGGCCGCCACGCTCGAACAGGCGCAGGTCCAGGGCGGCCTCCAGCTCGGCCACCCGGCGGGACAGGGTCGCCTTGGGCCGGCCCGAGGCGCGGGCGGCCCGCCCGAACCCGCCATGGCGGGCGACAAGGTTGAAATCGGCGAGGGCGAGCAGGTCCATCTGTTCCACCATAGAGACGATACGTCTAAATCTACCGGCTATCGGCCCGGATATGGATCAATAAATTTGGGGTGTCTTCAGACGCCAGGCGCGGCCCAGCCGGACGCCCTGGCAAATCCAACCTGAGCGAGGAGCGCCATCATGATCTATTCGACCGCCACCGTTCTCGTTAACCCGCAGGGCGAGGCCCCGCTGACCCGCGCCCAGGTCTGGAAGGGCCTGGTGCTGAAGGCCCGCGACGCCCGCCTGTTCCTGCCGCCCAACCTCTGCACCCGCTGCGACGTGGTGGAGGAGAGCGCCACGCACATCGTGCGGGAGGCCACGATCGGTGGTGCCGACCTGCGGGAGATCATCACCTTCGAGCCCGAGGCCAAGGTCACCTTCTTCCAGGCCACCGGCCCGCGCGAGGGCGCCATCGTCAACGAGCTGTTCGAGGATGCCAACGGCGCGCTTCAGCTCCGCTTCTATTGCTATCTCGGCCTGCGCGGCAAGGAACCGAACGGGGCCGAGGAACAGGCCGAGCAGGCGCAGTTCGACAGCGACCGGGGCTACAAGGCCGCCCTGCTGTCGACGCTGAAGCGGACCCGCGAGCTGCTGGCGGAAGGCCGGCTCTGATCGACGCCCCTACCATCCACGCGGGGCGCCGCCCAGCCGGCGTCCCCTTTTCCGAGGCAGTCATGTGGATCAGATATGCGACGACACTTGGCTGCGCCGCGCCCCGCTGATCACCTGGTGACGGCGCGCCGGTGCCGTTAAGCCGAGCGGGTCTTCATGGTGGCGGCGAAGTCCTCGGTCGTGGTGACCATGCGGCGGGCGATTACCCCCACCTCGCGCGCCACGTCGGCGACGGTGGGGGCGGACAGGGCGTCGGCGGCGTCATTGGCGACCGCCGCCGAGGACGAGCCCCCCTCCGCCGTGGCCAGGCCCGAGGTGGTGCGGGTCACGGCCGGATGGGACAGCGCGCGCAGCACGCTGTCGATGGCCATGAGGCTGGTGCGGCTGCTGATCTGGCTCAGCCGGCCGATCAGATCCGTCGCGTCATGTCCCGTACCGTTGTCCCCAACACCCGTGGTCATGGGTATCCCTATCCGCGCAAAGTCCGGGCCGGAAGGTGGCCCGCCCCGAATGACAATAGCGGCATTATGAATAACACAAGATGAACACGGGCGGGAGCGGCGCCGAAGGGGAAAGGACCTGAGGAAAACCATCCTTTCGCGTCACCCTGAATGGTTGGCGGGGTGATCCATGTCATGGACCCGCCATGCCTCCCTGATTTTTCATGATCCACAGCCCCGGAAAAGTCGGCAAACCCGTGAATTGCCGTGAATTTACCGGCGGCCGCAACGGCCCCGCGCTTGTGGAATGCGGGGGCAAGAGGGATACTCGGCCCGGCAAGCGATGGCGATCGCCGCGCCAGGCCCGACAGACAGGGCCGGCCAGAGCCCCCCGGTGCGGAGGGGCCGGGCCGGACATGGGTGGAGGCTCCAATGAGCCCCGGCCGGCGACAACACATCAGGGAAGGAAACCAAGGTCCCATGAGCAACAACACCCTGTTCCCCGTTCCCGACGCGGTGGCGGCAGACGCCTGGGTCGACGCGACGAAATACCAGCAGATGTACGACCGTTCGATCAGCGATCCGGACGGGTTCTGGGGCGAGCATGGCCGCCGGCTGGACTGGATCCAGCCCTACACCAAGGTGAAGAACACCAGCTTCACCGGCGACGTCTCCATCCGCTGGTTCGAGGATGGGGTGCTGAACGCCTGCGCCAACTGCGTGGATCGCCACCTGCCCGCGCGCGCCGACCAGACCGCCATCCTGTGGGAGGGCGACAGCCCGTCCGAGCACAAGCACATCACCTATTCCGAGCTGTACGACAACGTCACCCGCCTGGCCAACGTGCTGAAGGCGCGCGGCGTCAAGAAGGGCGACCGGGTCACCATCTACCTGCCCATGATCCCGGAGGCGGCCTACGCCATGCTGGCCTGCGCCCGCATCGGCGCCGTCCATTCCGTGGTGTTCGGCGGCTTCTCCCCCGACAGCCTGAAGGACCGGGTGCAGGACTGCGGCAGCACCGTGGTCATCACCGCGGACGAGGGCCTGCGCGGTGGCCGCAAGGTGGGCCTGAAGGTCAACGCCGACCAGGCACTGAAGGCCTGCCCCGGTGTGGACACCGTCATCGTCGTGCGCCGCACCGGCGGCGCCGTGAACTGGGTCGAGGGCCGGGACATCTGGTACCATGAGGCCGTCGCCGCCGCCTCCCCCGACTGCCCGCCCGAGCCGATGAGCGCGGAAGACCCGCTGTTCATCCTCTACACCTCCGGTTCCACCGGCAAGCCCAAGGGTGTTCTGCACACCACCGGCGGCTACCTCGTCTACGCCAGCATGACGCACCAGTACGTCTTCGATTACCACGAGGGCGACGTCTACTGGTGCACGGCGGACGTGGGCTGGGTCACGGGCCACAGCTACATCCTGTACGGGCCCCTGGCCAACGGCGCCGTCACGCTGATGTTCGAGGGCGTGCCCAATTACCCGGATAGCGGCCGGTTCTGGCAGGTCATCGACAAGCACAAGGTCAACATCTTCTATACCGCCCCCACCGCCATCCGCGCCCTGATGCGCGAGGGCGAAGGGCCGGTGAAGCGCCACAGCCGCAAGAGCCTGCGCCTGCTGGGCTCGGTGGGTGAACCCATCAACCCCGAGGCTTGGCTGTGGTACCACTCCGTTGTGGGTGATGAGCGTTGTCCCATCGTCGACACCTGGTGGCAGACGGAAACCGGCGGCATCCTGATCACCCCGCTGCCCGGTGCCACCGCCACGAAGCCGGGCTCGGCCACCCTGCCCTTCTTCGGGGTGAAGCCGGTCATCGTCGACAATGAGGGCCACGTGCTGGAAGGGGCGACCGAGGGCAACCTCTGCATCGCCGACAGCTGGCCGGGCCAGATGCGTACCGTGTTCGGCGACCACGAGCGCTTCAAGCAGACCTACTTCTCCACCTTCGCCGGCAAGTATTTCACCGGCGACGGCTGCCGTCGGGACGAGGACGGCTATTACTGGATCACCGGCCGCGTAGACGACGTCATCAACGTGTCCGGCCACCGCCTGGGCACGGCCGAGGTGGAAAGCGCCCTGGTGGCCCATCCCAAGGTGGCCGAGGCCGCCGTGGTGGGCTATCCGCACGACATCAAGGGCCAGGGCATCTATGCCTACGTCACCCTGAACGCCGGGGAGAACCCGTCGGAGGAGCTGCGCAAGGAACTGGTGGCCTGGGTACGCAAGGAGATCGGGCCCATCGCCACGCCCGACCTGATCCAATGGGCACCGGGCCTGCCCAAGACCCGCTCCGGCAAGATCATGCGCCGCATCCTACGCAAGATCGCCGCCAACGAGCATGAGGCGCTGGGCGACACCTCCACCCTGGCCGATCCCACCGTGGTCACCGACCTGGTGGACAGCCGCATGAACCGGGGCTGAGGCGCGGAATCATGAATGAGGGAAGGCCGGCTGGGGCGACCTAGCCGGCTTTTTTTACGCTCTGGAAAGCCACCCCTTGCAGCGGCGTGATACCAACGAGCATTAATTACGACCCATGTGCCCAGCGTCGAAGTCCAATGGACATGATGCGGTAAGGCTGTTCGACGAGTTTGTTCCAGGCGTG